>USLE01000100.1 GCA_900555465.1 uncultured Butyricicoccus sp. | reverse complement strand
TTTCGGTCGGCGCGGCGCAGGTCTCGGAAAAGCACGCGGGTTTTTTGATCAACCGCGGCGGCGCGACCTGCGACGATATGCTGCGCCTGATCGAGTTGGTACAACAGCGGGTACGCGAGCAGTTCGGCGTGCAGCTGGAATGTGAGGTGCGGATCATCCGGTGATCCGCTTGCTGGGCAGAGGGGGACAGTTATGTATTTTCTAATCGTTTCGGGTATGTCGGGTGCAGGGAAAAGCCGCGCGGTCGCGACTTTTGAAGATTTGGGCTACTACTGCGTGGATAACCTGCCGATCGCGCTGATCCCGCGCTTTGCCGAGATCTGCCTTGCCGCGACCGAGCGGTATGAGCGCGTGGCGCTCGTCACGGACGTGCGCGCGGGCGGCGATTTCCAGCAGCTGTTTGATTCGCTCGATTCCATCAAGAGCATGGGCTGCGACTACCGCATCCTGTTTTTGGATACGGATACGCCGACACTCATCCGCCGCTTCAAGGAAACGCGGCGCAAGCATCCGCTGATGGAAAAGGGTGTACCGATGACGGCGGCCATTGAAAAGGAGCGCAATATGCTGTCCGCGCTGCGCAACCGTGCGGACTTTGTGGTCGATACGACCGGCCTGTCCGCCGCGGGCCTGCGCGAGCGCCTGCTCGCCCTGTTTTCGGGCACGGATAACGGCGGCGCGTTCGAGGTGATCGTGCAGTCGTTCGGCTTCAAATACGGCATCCCGCCCGAGTCCGATCTGGTGTTTGACGTGCGGTTCCTGCCCAACCCGTATTACGAGATGAGCCTGCGCGAGAAGAACGGCACGGACCCGGATGTGCGCGAGTACGTATTTCAGGGCGGCACGGCGGACGCGCTGATGGGCCACCTGACCACCATGATCGACTTTTTGCTGCCGCGCTACATGGCGGAGGGCAAATCCAACCTCATCATCAGCATCGGCTGCACGGGCGGCAAGCACCGCTCGGTTGCGATCGCCGAGGCGCTCAGCGAGCATCTGCGCGGGCGCGACTACGGCGTGGTCACGATGCACCGCGACTATCAACGATAACAGGAGAACGGGGAATTCACATATGTCCTTTTCAACCGAGGTGAAAAACGAGCTGTGCCGGGTCTCCATGCAGCGCGTGTGCTGCACGCGGGCGGAGGCCTACGGCGCGCTCCTGCACGCCTCGGCGTTCTCCCATAAGGAGATCCGGCTGAATACGGAAAACGCCGCCGTTGCGCGCCGCCTGCAGGCGCTGCTGCAGCGCGCGTTTTTTGTCGTGTGCGAGCCGCAGCGCGTGGGGCAAAAGCACCAGCTCATCCTCACCGGCGCTGAGCAGATCGGCCGCATTTTTGGCGCGCTCGGCTATGACCGCAAAAGCCATATCACCTACCACCTCAACCGCAACGTGCTCGAGGAGGACTGCTGCATCGCGTCCTTCCTGCGCGGCGCGTTTCTGATGGCGGGCACGGTGGCGGGGCCGGATAAAAAAAGCCATCTGGAGCTCAAAACCGCCCGCCAGAGTCTCGCCGGGGAGGAGACCAGCCTGCTGCTTGACCTCGGTCTGTCGCCCAAGCAGATGCGCCGCGCCAGCGCGCACATCCTTTATTTTAAGGACGGGACAAGCGTGGAGGATTTCTTGACCCGCATCGGCGCGCCGCGCGCAGCGATGGAGCTGATGGAGGCAAAGGTGGAGAAAAATATCCGCAACACCATCAACCGGCAGGTCAACTGCGAGACCGCGAATCTCGTCAAGGCGGCGGATGCCTCCGCGCGGCAGATCGCCGCGATCCGCGCGGTGCTGGACGCGCACGGCGAGGAGGGCTTCCCGGAAAACCTGCGCGAGACCGTGCGCCTGCGGCTGGAATACCCGACCGACAGCCTCGCGGAGCTGGCGCAGCGCTTTGACCCGCCGATCTCCAAGCCGGGGCTGAGCCACCGGCTGAAAAAAATCATCGAACTTGCGTCAAAGGAGAACTAAATGGTACCATTTGCGCACCTGCATGTGCATAGTGAATACAGTTTGCTGGACGGCGCCTGCCGGATCGAGGGCCTTGTGGACCGCGTCGCCGCGCTGGGCCAGACTGCCTGTGCGCTGACCGACCACGGCGTCATGTACGGCGTGATCGATTTTTACCGCGCCTGCAAAGCCAGGGGCATTCATCCGGTCATCGGCTGCGAGGTGTACCTCGCGCCGCATTCGCGGTTTGACCGCAGCTATGTAAACGGCGAGTGGCACAGCCACCTGATCCTGCTGTGCGAAAATATGACCGGCTACCGCAACCTGATCCATATGGTGTCGCTCGGGTTTTCCGAGGGCTTTTACATGAAGCCGCGCATCGATATGGAGCTGCTGCGGCAGCACAGCGAGGGCCTGATCTGCCTGTCCGCCTGCCTTGCGGGCGCGATCCCGCGCGCGCTGGCGGAAGGGGACATGGACGGGGCCTACGAGCTGTGCGAGGATTTTCTCGAGATCTTCGACCGCGACCATTTCTATCTGGAAGTGCAGGATCACGGCATCGAGGAGCAGAAAAAGGTAAACGAGGGACTGTACAAGCTCGCGGAGGAGCTGAACATCGGCCTCGTTGCGACGAACGACGCCCATTACCTGACCAAAAAGGACGCCCGGACGCAGGACGTCCTCATGTGCATCCAGATGGGCAAGACTGTGGACGATCCCACGCGCATGAAGTTCGAAACGCAGGAGTTCTACATCAAGGACGCGGACGAGATGGCCGCGCTGTTCCCCGACCATCCGGAGGCGCTCGCGAACACGGTCAAGATCGCCGAGCGCTGTCAGGTGGAGTTCGAGTTCGGCAAGTACCATCTGCCGGAATTCGACGTGCCGGAGGGGTATACTGCGCTCGCGTATCTGCAAAAGCTGTGCGACGAGGGCTTTGCCGTCCGCTACCCGGACGACGACGGCACGGTGCGCGCGCGCCTGCAATATGAGATCGACATGATCGCCAAGATGGGCTTTGTCGATTACTTCCTGATCGTATCCGACTTTATCGGCTATGCTAAGCGGAGTGGTATCCCGGTCGGTCCGGGGCGCGGCTCGGCGGCGGGTTCGATCGTGTCCTACTGTCTGGGCATCACCGACCTCGACCCCATCCACTATTCGCTGTATTTCGAACGCTTCCTCAACCCGGAGCGCGTTTCCATGCCGGATATCGACGTGGACTTCTGCTATGTGCGCCGGCCGGAGGTCATTGAATACGTCACCAACAAATACGGCAAGGACCGCGTGGCGCAGATCGTCACCTTTGGTACGATGGCCGCGCGCAACGCGATCCGCGACGTCGGCCGCGCGCTCAACATCCCGTATAACGAGGTGGACGTGGTCGCCAAGCAGGTGCCCAACGAGCTGCACATCACGATCGACAAGGCGCTTTCCATCAACCCGGAACTGAAAAAGATGTACGACGAGAACCCGCAGGTGCGCGAGCTGATCGATACCGCGCGCGCCCTCGAGGGCATGCCGCGCCACGCATCGACGCACGCGGCGGGCGTGGTCATCACCAAGGACCCGGTCGATACCTATGTGCCGCTCGCCCGCAATGACGAGCAGATGGTCACTCAGTTCCCGATGACCACGCTCGAGGAGCTCGGCCTGCTCAAGATGGACTTCCTCGGCCTGCGCAACCTGACGGTTATTGCGGACGCGGAAAAGATGATCCGCCGCCATACGCCGGATTTTAACATCGAAAAGGTGGATATGAATGACAAGGCCACCTACGAGATGCTGGGCCGCGGCTCGACGATGGGCGTGTTCCAGCTGGAGTCGGCGGGTATCACGAACGTCGTCACCGGCCTGCGCCCGCAGTCAATCGAAGATATCACCGCTGTCGTGGCGCTGTACCGGCCGGGGCCGATGCAGTCCATCCCGCGCTACATCGAGTGCCGCCACCATCCGGAAAAGGTGACCTACAAGCATCCGCTGCTCGAACCCATCCTCAAAGTCACCTACGGCTGCATGATCTATCAGGAACAGGTCATGCAGGTGTTCCAGTCGCTCGCGGGCTACTCGCTCGGCAAGGCGGATATGGTGCGCCGCGCGATGAGCAAAAAGAAGATGAAGGAGCTCGAGAAGGAGCGCGTCAACTTCATCCTCGGCAACGAGGAGCTGGGGATCGACGGCGCGGTCAAGCGCGGCGTGCCGGAAAATGTAGCCGCGAGCCTGTTCGACGAGATCATGGATTTCGCAAACTACGCCTTCAACAAGGCGCACGCGGTGTGCTACGCGGTCGTGTCCTTCCGCACGGCCTACCTCAAGTGCCACTATCCGCGCGAGTACATGGCGGCGCTGCTGACCAGCGTTCTCGATTCGTCGGATAAGATTTCGGAATATATTCAGGCGGCCCGCGAGATGGGGATCGCCGTCCTGCCGCCTGACGTCAACGAGTCGCACGACGGCTTCTCCGTCTCCGGGCGGGATATTCGCTTCGGCCTTGCGGCAGTCAAGGGTGTCGGGCGCTCGTTTATGAAGCAGCTGGTAGAGGAGCGCGAGACAAACGGTCTGTTTTCCTCTTTTCAGGATTTCTGTGAGCGGATGTACGACCGCGAACTCAACCGCCGCGCGCTCGAGAGCATGATCAAGGCGGGGGCGTTCGACTCGATGGGATACCGCCGCAGCCAGCTGCTCAAGATCGTCAATGCGGTCGTGGATGCGATCGCGCAGAGCCGCAAAAAGAATATCGAGGGGCAGATGGACCTGTTCGGCATGGGCAACGATGCGGTGCAGGACACGCAGATCGCGCTGCCGGACATCCCAGAGCTGCCCAAGCGCGAGCTGCTCTCGATGGAGAAGGAGACCACCGGCCTGTATCTGTCCGGCCATCCGATGGATGAATACCGCGATCTCGCGCAGAAGGCAGACGCGGCCTCCATCCGCAGGATCATCGACGACCTGTCCGGGGAAAGCGAGCAGCCGGTTTACAAGGACGGCATGACCGTGCGTCTGGCGTGCGTTATCACTGCGGTGCGGCTCAAATCGACCAAAAACGGCTCGATGATGGCTTATGTGACCGTGGAGGACGAGTCGGCGTCGATCGAGCTGGTCGTATTCCCACGCTCGCTCCAGCAGTGCGGCGCATACCTGACCGAGGACAGCGCGGTCCTGCTCACCGGCCGGATCGACGCGCGCGAGGACGAAGCGCCCAAGGTGCTGCTCAACGAGGCGCAGCCGCTGACAGAGGGAGCGGTGAACAGCACGCTGGCAAAGGAGAACCCGCAGCAGTCGGTGTATACCGACCGACAGGCGGCAAAGCTCGCGCCGCAGAAGCTGTACCTGCGCATCGCCAGCATGAAGAGTGATGAGTGGCCGCACATCAAGGCGATATTGCTCACCCAGCCGGGGGACACGCCGGTCTATCTCTATCCGACGGATACCGGAAAAACGACGCTGGCAAAGCGGGAATTCTGGTGCCAGCCCGATGTGCCGTTTTTGGAAAAATTACGCTTCCTCTTGGGGGAAGAAAATGTTATAATGAAATAAGAGGATTTTTCTCGTGGGAAAAATAAGGCAACCGAAAAGGGAGGCTGACTATGGATAAACAGATTCGCAGAATTGGCATACTCACCAGCGGCGGCGACGCACCCGGTATGAACGCACTGATCCGTTCGGTCGTCCGTACCGCGTCCGCGTTCGATATCTCCGTGCTGGGCATCCGCCGCGGCTACAGCGGCCTGATCAACGGCGATATCATCGAGATGGGTGCCCGCAGCGTAGACGGCATCATCCGCCGCGGCGGCACCATGCTGTACAC
>USLE01000099.1 GCA_900555465.1 uncultured Butyricicoccus sp. | reverse complement strand
GCAGGTCAGCAAAATCCGCTTCGGCACGGTCAAGGTGGCGTTCGACGTGACGCTGGTCGCGATCTCGCTGACCATGTCGCTCGTGTTCTTCCATCGCCTCAACGGTCTGGGGCTGGGCACCGTGATCTCGGCGCTGATCGTGGGTCGGTTCGTCAACCTGTTCAACGACCGCCTGCCGCTGATCGCGCGCATCGCGCAGCTGGCAGAGGGGCCGGAGACGGTGCAGATGCCCGAACAGGGGCACGCCCCGGAGCAGGAGACAGCATAACGCATATAAAACAAGCGGCGGGCCTGTGCCCGCCGCTTTGGTTTGCAGTTTGTTTTGCCGGAAGCGGCTGTTATTCCGCTTCTCCGGCAGGCAGCCCCGCCGGATGCAGGAACCGCCGCACGCCGCGGCACAGCGTCCGCTGGGACAGCCGCAGGAACAGCCCCACGCCGAAGGCCGCGATCAGCGTGCCCTCGCGGATGCCGTCCAGCCGGTGCAGTACGAGCCAGCACAGCAGCAGCGAGACCGCGACCACGCTCCAGTCAAACAGGATCTTGGAGCTGGAAAGCTGCCAGCCGGTCCTGGCAGCGATCGCCTGCGCCACGCCCTCCGCGGGCATGCTCATCAGGTCTGCCTCTACATAAAACGAGATGCCGAAGCCGATCAGCATCATGCTCAGCAGCAGGTACAGCAGCTGCAACGCATAATTGGTGGGTTCCGGCAGCAGCGCGCCTTCGAGCGAGTTGGTCACGCTGACAAACCAGCCGAAGCAGATGCCGATCGGGACCTGCAGAATGTTGCGCTTTGGGAAGTCGCGCCGCAGGATGACCGCCTGCAGGCCGACGTAGCAGGCGAAGATGATCGCCGTCCACAGGCCCATGTCCGACTGGAAGATCACGCTTGTCACATAGGGGATGGTGTCGATCGGGGACACCCCGAGGCCGGAAAGCACGGAAAACGATACCCCCGCCGCCATCAGGAACAGACCGCCGAAATACACTGCCCATCGTCTGATTTTGCTCATGGTTTTCCTCCTTATATCCCCGGAGGGGACAGTTATTTTTTTGATCCGTTCGGGTTCATTATACTATGCGGCGGCGTGCCCCGCAAGAGGCAGCTTTTCGGCGCGGCACAAAAAGATTTTTTCGGATTTTGCTTGACTGTAAACCTGCTTTATACCCTATAATGGAAGCACAGGAAAGGCGGGTGGGATAGATGAACATCGCTGAAGTGGAGCGCCGGACCGGGCTGACGCGCGCGAACATCCGGTTCTATGAAAAGGAAGGCTTGATCGCGCCCGCGCGCAGCGCGAACGGCTACCGCGATTATACAGAAGCGGATGTGGAGACCCTGCGCAAGGTGCGCCTGCTGCGGCAGCTGCGCCTGTCCGTGGCGGATATCCGCGCGGTACAGGCAGGGGAGCGCCCGCTGCCCGAGGCAGCGGCAAAACAGCTTGACGTGCTCGAGCAGGACATCCGCGAGGGCCAGCAGGCGTATACGGCCTGCCGCGCGATCTGCGACGACCGCGCCGAGTGGGACGGGCTGGACGTGGACAAATACCTGTCCATCTCCGTGCTGCCGTCCTATGCCGTGGCTGCGCCCGGCGAGCAGGACCGCATCCCGCCTGCGGGATGCCCGTGGCGGCGGTATTTCGCGCGGTCGCTCGACCTGTCGCTGTACGGCCTGATCTGGAGCATGGTCGCGCTGTGGGGTTTTCGGGCAAACCCGGCTGGACAGATCCCGCTGCCTTGGGCGATGCTCTGCAACTATGCAGCCTGGGCGCTGGTGTTTGTCTTTGAGCCGCTGCTGCTGCACTTCTGGGGCACGACGGTAGGCAAATGGATTTTCGGCCTGTCCGTGCGCGACGAGGACGGAAACAAGCTGTCTATCAGCACCGCTCTTTACCGCACATGGGGCGTGTTTATTCACGGTATGGGCGGCGGCATCCCGGTTTATGATCTGTACCGCAATATACAATGCTGGCGGTACTGTGAGGTGGAGGAGCTGTCGTGGGATCTGGATAACAGCTGCGCGATCGTGGTGCGCGAGCGGGAGACAAAGTGGTACCGCGCCGCGGGCTACATCGTGCTGAGCGTCCTTGCAGTGCTCGCGGACAAGGGAATTACCCTGCGTGCCGAGCTGTCGCCCCATCAGGGCGAGCTGACGCTCGCGGAGTATGTGGACAACTGCAACGATTATTTGCAATATTACAATTACCCGCCCTATGTGGCAGCGGATGGCTCGTGGCATGACCAGCCGACATACGGAAGATGGTTCGACATGGGGCTGGAGGATCGCTGCCCGGCAGTAACAGTCGAGACCGATGAGAATGGTTATGTCTCCGCTGTGACCGTGACCTGCGAGGGGCAGGAAGGTACGTTCGGCCATATGACACGGGAAACCGCGTTCTATGCGTTCGCCGCTTCGTATGAAAAGTGGGGCATACAGGAGCTGCTCACGTGGGATGACGTCAGCGCAGGCCTGAGCGCGGACGGCTGGGATTTCGGCGCGCCGGACACGGAGCAAACGAATAAAACCGAGATGGGCGCGCTTGAGATCACGCACGAAGTAGCGTTCTCCAACGCCACGGATGAAGCATGGGAACAGCATGCACCCATGCCGTACCATTCGGTTTACACCATCCGCAAAAAATAAAATGGGGCTGTCCGCCGGGTGCGGACAGCTTTTTTGTCAGCAAACGGCGAAAAATACCGTAAGTTGATAGGAAATTTATCGAAAAATGCTGATGCAATTTGCATAAGCCTGTTGTATAATAAACGTGTAATGAAAATGGGGGTGTTCTGCTCCCGTGGAACGGAAGGATTTTCTGTGATGAATACTGTTACCGCCGCCCTGGTTGGCGGCCTGTTTGATGAAGGCGGCTTTGCCGCCTGGGCGCGTCCTGTGCTGTTCGGCACGGCGGGCGACGCGGTGCGCGATGCGCTGCCCGCGGCTGTGGACGCCTGCCGCTTTGTGCACGGCGAAAAAGAGCCTGCGCTTGCGGGGGCGGAGAGCCTTGCGATCGACGGCGCAAACCGCTTCGCTGCGCTGAAAAACCTGCCCGAGAGCGCGCATGTGCTGGTCATCGCCGCGCCCTTCGCGCTGGCGGAGGACGACGCGCTGACCCATCTCGCGGAAACCCATATGCACACCGGCTACGGCGTGAGCGTGCTGGTGGCCGAGCAGCAGGGCTTTGACGCGGAGGGACAGCCCATCCCGCGCGATGAACACTGCCTGGTTGCGATGTTCACTTATGAGATGCTGCAAAAGGCGCTCGCCACGGGCGCGGACACGCTGGACGCGCTGGTCGCGGCGGCGGTCGCCGCGGGCGCGCAGAAGGGCGTTGCGGTCACCAACGAGATCATCGAGATCTGCGACGGCGGCTCGGCGTACATCGCGCAGCTCGCCATGATCCAGCGGGTCAACTTCACGCTGATCGAAAAGGGCGTGCAGATATTCGATCCTGCAAGCACCTATATCGCGCCGGACGCGGATATCGCCCCGGGCGCGACCATCCTGCCGGGGTGCCACATCCGTCCGGGCTGCAAGGTCGGTGCGGGCGCGGTGATCGGTCCGAACTCCATCCTCGAAAAGGCGGAGATCGGCGCGGGCACCACGGTCAACAACTCGCAGGTATATGAGTCCACGGTGGGCGCAAACGCCACCGTCGGCCCGTTTGCCTATATCCGCCCGCAGTGCGTGGTCGGGGACGGCTGCCGCATCGGCGACTTTGTCGAGCTGAAAAAGTCCACCATCGGCAACGGCACCAAGGTGTCCCACCTGACCTATATCGGCGACGCGACTGTCGGCGAGCGGGTCAACTTCGGCTGCGGCACGGTCGTGGTCAACTACGACGGCTACCACAAGTACCAGACCGTGATCGGTGACGACTGCTTCATCGGCTGCAACACCAATCTGGTCTCGCCCGTAAAGCTCGGCGACCGCGCGTTTACCGCGGCAGGCACGACTGTGACCAAGGATGTGCCGGCGGGCGCACTGAGCGTTGCGCGTGCGCGCCAGACCAACCTTGAGGGCTGGAACGACCGCCGCCGCGCGGCCCACGAAAAAGAGAAAAAGTAAAAAAGGCGGCTGCCGGACGGCGGCGCCTGATAATAGAAAAAGAAAAAACGGACACACTTTACTATTATGACGGAGGCTATCCAATGATTTCTCACGGAAAAAATATCAAAATTTTCTCCGGCAACTCCCATCCTGCGCTCGCGATGCAGATCGCGTCCGCGCTCGGCCTGCCGATCGGCAAGGCTGCCATCTCCACCTTCGCTGATGGCGAGATTTCGGTATCCATCTCGGAGTCCGTGCGCGGCTCGGACGTGTTCCTCGTCCAGTCCACCTGCGGCCCGGTCAACAACAACCTGATGGAGCTGCTCATCATGATCGACTCCTGCAAGCGCGCGTCTGCGGGCCGCATCACGGCGGTGATCCCGTATTTCGGCTATGCGCGTCAGGACCGCAAGAGCAAGGCGCGTGACCCGATCTCCGCCAAGCTGGTGGCCGACCTGATCACCGCGGCGGGCGCGGACCGCGTGCTCACGATGGACCTGCATGCGGCGCAGATTCAGGGCTTTTTCAACATCCCGGTGGACAACATGCTCGGTTCGTCCGTGCTCATCCCGTATATCGCGGGCAAGTTCGGCGTCGGCACCGAGGACACCGTGATCGTCTCGCCCGATCTGGGTTCGGTTACCCGTGCGCGCAAGTTCACCGAAAAGCTGGACATGCCGCTCGCGATCATTGACAAGCGCCGTCCCAAGGCGAATGTGTCCGAGGTCATGAACATCATCGGCAACGTCGAGGGCAAGAAGTGCATTCTGGTCGATGACCTGATCGACACTGCGGGCACGCTGGTGCACGCGGCGGATGCGCTGGTGGAAAAGGGCGGCGCGACCGAGGTCTACGCCTGCGCAACGCACGGCGTGCTGTCCGGCCCGGCGATCGAGCGCATCGCGAACAGCCCGATCAAGGAGCTGGCGATTCTGGACACCATCCCGCTGCCGAGCGAGAAGCGTCTGGACAAGATCAATGTCCTGTCCGTTGCGCCGGTGTTCACCGAGGCGATCGCGCGCATTTACGAGGAAGTATCGGTATCGACCCTCTTCGATTAAGACCCAAGGGTCTTAATCGAGGGACGCTGTTGTCAGGCTGCGCCTGAAACAGCTATTGCGCCCAAAAGACAGAAAAATTTTGATTTTTCCGCCTTTTGGCCTTTGTATAAAAAGTCAGGCGCATGTCCTGACTTTTTATGAAAACCGCAGAGCGGTTTTCTGTTAAAATGCCGCGGGGTGCGGCGTGGAATGAGAACGGGGGAGGCGGACAGCGTTTTGTCCGCCTCCCTTTTTGGAAAGGAAGGGCATATGCGCAAGGCGGTGGCATATCTGGCCGTCAGTCTGGACGGCTTCATCGCGGACAGGGACGGCGGCGTGGGCTGGCTGGATGATTTCGCGGATGCGCAGGAGGGCGGCGGTTACGAGGCCTTCGTGCAGGGTGTGGACACGGTCGTCATGGGCGGCCGGACCTACCGGCAGATTACGCAGGAGCTTTCGCCGGGCGCATGGCCGTATGCGGGGCTGGACTGCCGGGTTTGGACGCATGACAGCGGGCCGCTGCCCCATGCGCAGCGCATCGAGGGCGGCCTCGCCGCGTGGCTGCGCGCGGAAAAGCGCAGGACCGGCAGGGACATCTGGCTGTGCGGCGGCGCGGAACTGCTCGCCGCGGCAGCCGCCGCGGGCGAGATCGACCGCTGGCACCTGACCGTGCTG
>USLE01000098.1 GCA_900555465.1 uncultured Butyricicoccus sp. | reverse complement strand
TACCATGATAACGCCCTTGCCCTCGTTGGCGAGGTCGATGATCAGCTGGTAAATCTCATATTTCGCGCCGACGTCGATGCCGCGGGTGGGCTCGTCGAGCAGCAGCACTTCCGGCTTGGTCAGCAGCCAGCGGCCGATGATGACCTTCTGCTGGTTGCCGCCGGAGAGCGAGCGGATCTGCGCCTTCTGGCTCGGGGTCTTGATGTGCATGGCGTTGATCGACCATTCGGTCTTTTCCGCCATCTGCTTGTCGCTCAGGCAGATGCCGCCGATCAGGTAGTCCTTAAGGCTCGAGATGACCGTGTTCTCGCGGATGTCGCGGATGCCGAAAATACCGGTCGCGCGGCGCTCCTCGGTGAGCAGGGCAAAGCCGTTTTTAATGGACTCCCGCGGGGTGCGGTTGCGGATCTCCTTGCCGTGCAGGGTAATGGTACCGCCCTCCCGCGTCATGGCGCCGAACAGGTTTTCCAGCACCTCGGTGCGGCCCGAGCCGTCCAGGCCCGCGATGCCCAGCACCTCGCCCTTGCGCAGCTGGAAGGATGCGTCCTTAAGACGGGTGTACTTGCCCGAAATATGCGATACGTCCAGAATGACTTCGCCGGGCGTGTTGGTCTTGGGCGGGAAACGGTTGGTCAGCTCTCGGCCGACCATCAGGCGGATGATCTCGTCCATTGTCAGTTCCCCGGCCGGGCGGGTGGCGACCCATGTGCCGTCACGCATGATGGTGACCTCGTCGCTGATGCGGAGGATCTCGTCCATCTTGTGGCTGATGTAGATGATGCCGCAGCCCTTGCTCTTGAGCATGTCGATGATGCGGAACAGGTGCTCTACCTCGGTCTCTGTCAGGGAGGAGGTGGGCTCGTCAAAAACAATGATCTTGGAATCGTAGGAAACCGCCTTGGCGATCTCGACCATCTGCCGCTGGGAAACCGGCAGGGTGGACATGATGGCCTTGGGGTTGACGCTGACCTCCAGCGTGTCAAAAATCTCTTTGGTGCGTGCGGCCATGATGCGTTCGCTGACCATGATGCCGCCGACCTTGGGGTACCGGCCCAGCCACAGGTTGTCCTGCACCGTGCGGGTCAGGGCCTGATTGAGCTCCTGATGCACCATTGCCACACCGTTTTCCAGGGCTTCTTTGGAGCTTTTGAAATCGACTGGTTTGCCGTCCAGCGTGATATCGCCGCTGTCCTTGTTATAAATGCCGAATAAGCACTTCATCAGCGTGGACTTGCCCGCACCGTTCTCACCCATCAGGGCGTGCACCGTACCGGCGCGCACGGTGAGGTTGACGTTGTCCAGTGCCTTGACGCCGGGGAAGGTCTTGCTGATGCCGCGCATCTCCAGCAGTACCGGATGCTCCATTTTACTCCTCCTCTCTTTTGGTGAAACCACCGCTTCGGCCGCAGACCGAGCGGTCCAAGGCTCAAGCAGGGGCTTCACGGGTGGAAACGGGGCTGCCGTCTGGCAGCCCCGTTTGTCCGTTGCCTGTCAAATTGGGGCGGTTGCGTGCTGCAGGAGAACTTTAGCCCTCTGCGGAATACAGGGAGTACGGTACCAGGATCTTGTTGGGGATGGTCTCGCCTGCGTCGTTGGTCGCCAGGGTGTACTGGTCGGTGTTGTCCATCAGCGCAGCGCCGGACTGGATGTTGCCTACCAGAGTCGCGATGGTAGCGGCCATAGCCTCGCCGTCCTGCTTGACCGAGCCGGTCATGATGCCTGCGTCGATCTTTTCAACAGCGGATGCCAGCGCGTCTACGCCGTAAACCGGGATGGTCTTGTCGCCGCCCTCAACGTTGTAGCCGACGCTCTGCAGCGCGGAGATCGCGCCTTCCGCCATGCTGTCGTTGTTGGCGATAACCAGCTCAACCATGTTGTTGTTGCCGTCGTTGTACTGGCCGAGGATGGTGTTCATATAGTCGGTTGCAGCCTGTGCAGACCATGCGCCGGTCTGGTCAACCAGATACTTCTGGGTGTTGCTGGAATCGTAGAACTCCAGAGCGGGCTTGCCGGCCTCTTCCAGAACTGCGTTCGCGTCCTCTACGCCATACTGGGTGCGGAACTCAGCCTCGGGGTTGCCTTCCTGGCCCTTGAACATAACGTAGGAGATCTTGCCGTCGCCGTTCAGGTCAACGGTATCATAATTTGCTACCAGATATTCGCCGATCGCCTGACCCTGCATGTGGCCTGCCTCAGCCGGGTCAGTGCCGACAAATGCGCAGCTTTCCGCGTAGCTCTCCAGAACGGAGACGTCAAAGTCGCGGTTGAAGAAGATAACCGGGATGTTCTGCGCCTTGGCCGCGTTTACGACGTTCTGAGCCGCGTCGGGGGAGGCGTTTTCAACTACGTTGACAACCAGCAGGTTGTAGCCGTCGGTGATCGCGGTGTTGATCTGGTCGGTCTGGGTAGCCTGATTGGTCTGCGCATCAAAGTTCTGATACTCTACGCCCAGAGACTCAAGCTCGGCGTCCATTGCGGTGCGGACGGTGGAGATATATGCATCAGCATAGTTGTAGTAGAATACGCCTACGCGCAGATTGCTGGCGGTTTCGCCCTGTGAGGTGCCGGGATCAGATTCGGTGGTGGAAGTAGTTCCGCCGCCGCAGCCGGCCAGTGCGCCAACCATCATGGTAGCCGCGAGGATAAGAGCTAGCTTCTTTTTCATTTCAATTCCTCCTAAATTTTGTCTCGGCACACAGCGTGCCTTGGTCTGGGGTTGTTCCAGCCTCTTTGACTACATTCTAGCGGGTGCGCCTTGAAAAAACGATAGAAAATTCTTGGATAAACTAGGAAAAAACTATGCAGTTTTTAGAAGGGCGTTTGTAAGGGAGGGCAGAGAACGGGGCGTGCAGAGCGCGTATGAGCCGTATCTCCCGCGCAGAAACAGCCGGGATCTAAAATCATGTGACATAATGACACGTTCATGCCGCGGTGCAGCTGCACCGTGCTAAACGAACAAATGTTTGCAAAATGAATTGTGCTGTGGTATAATAGCCGCAAAGAATTTGACAGGAAAACCGTGCGGAGGGCAAGATGCAGGATATACTGGAACAACTGAATGACGCACAGCGGGAAGCAGTCACAACGACCGAGGGCTTCGTCCGCGTGATCGCGGGCGCGGGCTCGGGCAAGACGCGCGCGCTTGCGCACCGGTTCGCGTATCTGGTCAATGAAGCGGGCATCCTGCCCGGCAACATCCTGTGTGTGACGTTCACCAATAAATCCGCAGCCGAGATGCGCCAGCGCATCCATCGGCTGACCGGGGATAACGACGCGGGCTATATCTGTACCTTCCACAGCTTCTGCGTTTCCGTCCTGCAGGAGGACAGCCATGCGGTGCAGTACCCCAAGCGTTTCCTTGTGCTGGACAACGCGGATATCGATTCCATGCTGCAGACCATTTATGAGGAGCGCGGGCTGACCCTGCGGCATATGACCTTTTCCAAGGCCCGCGACATGATCGAGATCCGCAAAATTTTCAAGGAACCGGAGTACTACCGGGATATGCTCGCCATGTCGCTCGAGCAGCTGCATGAGAAATATGTCAAGGCGGTCGATACGGACGATATCATCTTTTACGGCTATCTGTATCAGGAGAAAAAGTGCTTCGGACTGGATTACAACGATCTGATCAAGTTCACGCTTTACATTTTCGAGCAGAACGAGGATATCCGCCTGAAATGGCAGCAGCGGCTGGAGTATATCATGATCGATGAATTTCAGGATATCGACGAGCTGCAATACAAGTTGATGGAAGTGCTGTGCGGCTACCACAAAAACCTGTTCATTGTCGGCGACCCGGACCAGACCATCTATACCTGGCGCGGCGCGAACGTCAAGTACCTGCTGGATTTCGACAAGGCGTTTCCGGGCAGCAGGACCATTATGATGATGCGCAACTATCGCTCTGCGCCGCAGATTTTGCGGGCGGTCAATTCGCTCATCGATAAAAACATCCATCGCATCAAAAAAGACCTGATTCCCACGCTGCCGGATGGCGGCCCCGTCGTTTTCCACCACGCGGACTCCGCCGAGCGGGAGGCGGAATGGATCGCGGACCGGATCGACGCGCTGACGCAGCAGGGGGTCCCGTACCGGGATATCGCCATCCTGTACCGCGCGCATTATGTGACCCGCACGCTCGAAGAGGTATTCCTGGGGCGCGAGCTGCCCTACACGATTTACAGCGGCGCACAGTTTTTCGACCGCAGGGAGATCAAGGACGCGCTTTCCTATTTGCGCATGGTCGCCTACAAGGATGACCTGTCCTTCCAGCGCATCGCCAATGTGCCCAAGCGCAATCTGGGCGAGAAGCGGATGCGTTTCCTCAAGGCGTATGCGGAGCAGAACGGCTGTTCTTTATATGAGGCATTGCAGCGCAATCTCGAGCATGAGCTGTTCAACACCGCAAAGGTGCGGCAGTTTGTCCGCCTGATCGAGGATTTCGCAGCGGATTACGCGGGCAAGCCGGTTTCTGAGGTGCTCAGCGCTCTGCTGAACCAGAGCGGCTATGAGGAGATGCTGCGCACCGAGGGCAGCCAGGAGCGGCTGGACAATCTGGCCGAGCTCAAGCAGTCGGTATATGAATACGAAAATTCCTGCGGCGAGGAATGTACGCTGGAGGACTATCTGTCCCATGTCGCGCTGTTTTCAAACAGCGACACCGCAGAGCGCCGCAATGCGGTCAAGCTGATGACCGTGCACACCGCCAAGGGTCTGGAATTCCCCTATGTGTTCCTGTGCAGCCTGTGCGAGGGCGTATTTCCCTCGACCAGGACCAAAACCCTGCCCGCGATGGAGGAGGAGCGGCGGCTCGCCTTTGTCGCCATGACGCGCGCGGAAAAGGCGCTGTACCTTTCGGACAACGAGGGACGCAATGTGGACGGCTCGTCCCGCGTGCCGTCCCGCTTTATCTTTGATATCGACCGCCCGCTGCTGGAGTACACCGCCGAGCTGCGGGACAGTCTGGTGAAAGAGGCAAGGGATCACATCCGCTTTACCGAGCGGCAGCTGACCGCGCTGGCGCAGGGGCCGTCCTTTGCGGCCGGCGACCGCATTGCACATGCCATCTTCGGCGAGGGCACGATCCTGGAGATCGACCCGGACGCGGCGGTCTACCTGATCCGGTTTGACGAGATCGCGACGCCGCGCCGGATCTCGTTTCGCGTGCCAATCAAACCAATCTGACAGGGACGAGGATAGAATGGAGCAGATCATTTTAAAAGATGGGGCATACACGCTGACCTGTCTCCTGCCGCGCGGCGTGGTACGGCAAGCCATTTACTTCCACGGCCCGGCGGACTTGCCGGCGCAGTCCGGGGATCTGCTGGAGCGCGCCGGGGCTGCCTGTATCTGCATCGAAGGCGAGGACTGGAACGCCGACCTGACCCCGTGGCCGGCGGAGCGGGTCTTTGCCAAAGGCGAGGACTTCCGGGGCGAGGCGGATGCGTATCTGCGCGTTCTGACGGGCAGGCTGGTCCCCTTGGCAGAAGAGCGTCTGCGCCTCACCCCGGCGGAGCGCAGCATCGCCGGGGTGTCGCTTGCCGGGCTGTTTGCGGTATATGCGGCGTATGAGACATGTTTGTTCGACAAGCTGTGCTCGGTCTCGGGCTCGCTCTGGTATGACGGGTTCGTGCCTTATATGGAGCAAAACGCTGTTTCACCCGCCCTGCGCAAGGCGTATTTTTCCGTGGGCAGCCGGGAGAAAAATACGAAAAATCCGCGCATGCGCCGGGTGGAGGACTGCACCGGGCGGGCGGCGCCCATACTC
>USLE01000097.1 GCA_900555465.1 uncultured Butyricicoccus sp. | reverse complement strand
GATCGCAGGCTGGCCGTTAAGCAGCCGCCGGAAAAACCGGCTCTTTAGCGCGAGCCAGCTCAGCAGGATCTCAAGCACGATCAGCGTCGCGATCGGGATGATGCCCGAGGCCATCGGGATGCCGAGATCCTGCATGGGCACAGCGGCAAGGTCGGAGACCAGAATCGTGACCACGAGCTCGGACGGGTCGAGTTCGCCGATCTGCCGCTTGCCCATCAGGCGAACCGCGGCGATCACGGCGAAGTATAGGATCAGTGTACGCAGCAGCGGGACTGCCATGATTTCACCCCATTTATAACGGTTTTGCTGGTAGTATGGCACATTTTCGGACATTTATTCCTGCGACAGGAATTTAACAAACTAATATGCGAAAAAGTGTTGACAATCGCCGGATGCGACATTATAATAGGAAGTACATTTTGAATATCGCAATCAGGTGATGACCGGAAAAGTAGCGTCTGGAATCCAGTGAGAGAGCCGTCGGTTGGTGCAAGACGGTGGAGGAAGGAAAGGGCGAAAGTCCTCCGCGAGCCGAGCGTCTGAAATTGGATGAAACAGGGCCTTGTGTAAGGCGTTCCGCGTGATCTGCGTTAAGGGATCAAGGTGAGTGGTCGCGCTGTGCCTGTGCGCGCGCGGCAAAAAGAGTGGTACCGCAGAGTGATAGTCTTTGTCTCTTTGAAGAGATAAAGGCTTTTTTATTATTTGTTTTTCAGAAGAAAGGAGGCGGATCCGCATGGTAAAGAACGGCTCAGAGATTTTGGTGGAGGCACTGGTCGAGCAGGGCGTTGATACGATTTTCGGCTATCCGGGCGGCGCGGTCCTCAATATCTATGATGCGCTTTACAAAAACAGCGACCGCATTCGACATATTTTGACAGCCCATGAGCAGGGCGCCGCCCACGCAGCGGACGGCTATGCCCGCGCGACCGGCAGGGTCGGCGTATGCCTTGCCACCTCCGGCCCGGGCGCGACCAATCTGGTCACGGGCATTGCCACAGCTTACATGGATTCCATCCCGATGGTTGCCATCACCGGCAACGTCGGCACCAGCCTGATCGGGCGCGACTCGTTTCAGGAGGTCTATATCGCCGGTATCACCATGCCGATCACCAAGCATAATTTCGTCGTGCGCCATGTGGAGGAGCTGGCGGACACCATCCGCAGCGCGTTCCGCATTGCGGCGTCCGGACGTCCGGGCCCGGTGCTGGTCGATATCCCCAAGGACGTCACCAGCGCGGAGTGCGAATACATCCCCGGCGAGAAGGTCGAGGTGCATGAGACCTACGACGTGACCGAGGAACAGCTCAAAACGGTCGCCGATCTGATCGCGCAGGCCGAGCGGCCGATGATCTACTTCGGCGGCGGCGTAGAGACCGCGAACGCGGGCGAGGCGCTGCTCGCGCTGATGAAAAAGGCGGATATCCCGGCCGCGCACACCATGATGGCGATCGGCTGCATCCCGGATGCCGAGCCGCTCAGCCTTGGGCTGGTCGGTATGCACGGCACGGTTTCGGCCGACTGGGCGGTCGAGCGCAGCGACCTGCTGCTCTGCATCGGTGCGCGCTTCTCCGACCGCGTGGCGACCAATACATCGCGTTTTGCGCCCAAGGCCAAGCTGGTCCATATCGATATTGACGCCGCCGAGATCAACAAGAACATCGGCGTGGATTATTCGGTGGTCAGCGACGCAGAGAACTTCCTGACCAAACTCCTGCCCTATGTGCAGCCCGCGAAGCATGATGCGTGGCGCGCGCAGATCGCCGAGTGGCAGGAAAAGCTCGATTATGTACCCAAGGACGACGACAGCGTTATCCACCCGCATCAGCTGCTGCGCACGCTGTACGACATGATCGGCGACGACGCGATCGTCGCGACCGACGTCGGCCAGCACCAGCTCTGGTCGGCGCAGTACAACCGCTGCACCAAGGTCCGGCACTTCCTGACCTCGGGCGGCCTGGGTACGATGGGCTTCGGCTACGGCGCGGCGATGGGCGCGCAGATTGCCTATCCGGATAAGACGGTCGTCCACATCACGGGCGACGGCTCGTTCCACATGAACCTCAACGAGCTGTGCACGGCAGTGACCTATAACCTGCCGATCATCACCATCATCATGAACAACAACGTGCTGGGCAATGTGCGCCAGTGGCAGACCATGTTCTACGAAAAGCGCTATTCCCAGACCGACCTGTACCGCAAGACCGACTACATCAAGCTGGCCGATGCGTTCGGCGGCCGCGGCTACCGCGCGACCAACATCGCCGAGCTGCGCGCTGCGCTCAAAGAGGCGCTGGCGCACCGCAGCGGCCCGGTGCTCATCGAATGCACGATCGACAAGGACGAGCGCGTCCTGCCCATGATCCCGGCGGGCGGCACGATCGATGACCTGGTAGCGGACTGAGAAAGGAGAGAGACCATGCAGAAATATATCCTTTCCGTGACCGTGCAGAACAACGCGGGCGTTCTGGCGCGCGTGTCCAGCCTGTTCGGCCGCCGCGGCTACAACATCGATTCGCTGACCGTTTCCGCGACCACCGACCCCAAGGTCTCGCGTATGTCGATCATCGTGCAGGGCGACGAGCCCATCCTTGAGCAGATCATCAAGCAGCTGCTCAAGCTCGAGGAGGTCATGCGCGTCGACCACCTGCAGGAGGAGGATTCCTGCTGCAGCGAGCTGGTCTTTGTCAAGCTCGAGGCTGTGTCCGGCAGCATGCGCGACGATATCCGCCAGCTGTGCGGCCTGTATGACGCGCATATCGTGGAGAGCACGGAGAACTCGATGATCGTCGAGCTTTCCGACGTGCCCAGCCGCATCGACGCCTTCCTCGACGTCATCTCGAACTTCAAGGTGATCGAGATGAGCCGCTCGGGCGTGACCGCGATCCAGAAGTGAGCGCGGCGGTATTCAACTTGTTTTCCTAATTCACATTATATATATTTAGGAGGTCATTCAAATGGTAAAGATGTACTACGATTCGGACTGCAACCTGTCCCTGCTGGACGGCAAGACCGTTGCCATCATCGGCTTCGGCTCTCAGGGCCATGCGCATGCGGAAAACCTGCATGATTCCGGCGTTAACGTTGTTGTCGGCCTGCGTCCCGGCTCCAAGCACGCAGAGAAGGCAAAGGCTGCGGGCCTGGCCGTTATGACGCCGGCTGAGGCTGCTGAGGCGGGCGACATCGTTATGATGCTGGTTCCGGACGAGAAGCAGGCGGATATCTATAAGGAATCCATCGAGCCGCACCTCAAGCCCGGCAACTGCCTCGCTTTTGCGCACGGCTTCAACATCCACTTCAAGCAGATCATCCCGCCGAAGGATGTCGACGTTATCATGATCGCGCCGAAGGGCCCGGGCCACATCGTCCGCCGCACCTACACCGAGGGTCAGGGCGTTCCGGATCTGGTTTGCGTACATCAGGATGCGACCGGCAAGGCGATGGACATCGCGCTGGCTTACGCCTGCGGCATCGGCGGCGGCCGTGCGGGCATCCTCGAGTCCACCTTCAAGACCGAGACCGAGACCGACCTGTTCGGCGAGCAGGCTGTCCTGTGCGGCGGCGTCTGCGAGCTGATGAAGGCTGGCTTTGAGACGCTGGTCGAGGCCGGCTACGCGCCGGAGAACGCTTACTTCGAGTGCGTGCACGAGATGAAGCTGATCGTTGACCTGATCAACGAGGGCGGCTTTGCCAAGATGCGTTACTCGATCTCCGACACCGCAGAGTACGGCGATTACCGCACCGGTAAGCGCATCATCACCGAGGAGACCCGCAAGGAGATGAAGAAGATCCTGCGCGAGATCCAGGACGGCACCTTTGCTTCCGAGTGGATCCAGGAGAACAAGGCCGGCGGCCGTGCCCGCTTCCTGGCGACCCGCGAGCTCGAGGCGAACACCCAGCTCGAGGAGACCGGCAAGAAGCTGCGCAGCATGATGAGCTGGCTGAAAAAGTAAAAAAACTTCGTTTGAAACGTACAGTTTCAAACGAGGGGACGTGCCGCGCAGGGCGCGGACACGTCCGGGGCTGCGAAAAGTTCCGACAAGCGAAACTTTTCTCCGCTCTTGTGTAAAAAGTCAGGCGCATGTCCTGACTTTTTACGAAAAACAATGCGAGCATTGTTTTTCTATTAAAATGCGCCTGCGGCGTAGTTTGACAGCAGGTGCAGACGATTAACAAGCGCACAGGCGGGCGGGTTTCCGCCCGCCTGTTTCGCAAAAAGGAGGAATCCCCGTGTCCAAGAGAAGCGATAACATCACCGCGGGCGCAGAGCGCATGCCCAACCGTTCGCTGCTGCGCGCCTGCGGTTTGACCGAAGAGGAGATGAAAAAGCCGATCATCGGCGTTGTCTCCGCATACAGTGAGATCATCCCGGGCCATATCAACCTCGACAAGATCGCGGACGCCGCCAAGGCGGGCGTGCGCATCGCGGGCGGCACCCCGGTCATGGTGCCGGCCATCGGCGTGTGCGACGGCATCGCGATGGGCCACATCGGCATGAAGTATTCTCTGCCCAGCCGCGAGCTGATCGCGGACAGCGTCGAGACGCTCGCGCAGGCGCACCAGTTCGACGGCCTCGTGCTCATCCCGAACTGCGACAAGATCGTGCCCGGCATGCTGATGGCCGCGGCGCGCCTCAACATCCCGTCCATCATCATCTCGGGCGGCCCGATGCTCGCCGGCCACTACGACGGCGAGGAGATCTCGCTCTCCAAGACCTTTGAGACGGTCGGCGCGTACAAGGCCGGCCTGATCGACGACGAAAAGCTGATGGAGTGCGAGTGCGGCTCGTGCCCGGGCTGCGGCTCGTGCTCGGGTATGTACACCGCAAACTCCATGAACTGCCTGTCCGAGGCGATCGGCATGGCGCTGCCCGGCAACGGCACGATCCCGGCCGTACACGCGGCGCGCATCCATCTGGCCAAGCACGCGGGCATGCAGATCATGGAACTGATCGCGCGCGATATCAAGCCGCGTGACATTCTGACCCCGGCCGCCTTCCGCAACGCGCTGACCTGCGAAATGGCGATCGGCTGCTCGACCAACTCGGTGCTGCACCTGCTCGCGCTGGCGAACGAGGCGGGTGTGCCGCTCGATCTCGCCATGCTCAACGAGCTGTCCGCCAAGGTGCCGAACATCTGCCACCTCGCGCCGGCAGGCCCGCACCACATCGAGGAGCTGTACATGGCGGGCGGCGTCCCGGCCATTATGAAGGAACTGACCAAGCGCGACCTGCTCGACCTGTCGCTCATCACTGCGACCGGCAAGACGGTCGGCGAGAACCTCGAGGGCGTAGTCAATAAGAACCCTGAGGTCGTGCGTCCGCTCGAGAACCCGTACTCCGAGACCGGCGGCATCGCCGTGCTGTGGGGCAACATCGCGAAGAACGGCTGCGTGGTCAAGCGCTCGGCGGTCGCACCGGAGATGATGGTGCACGAAGGCCCGGCGCGCGTGTTCGACTCCGAGGACGACGCGATCAAGGCCATCTATGCCGGCGAGATCCACAAGGGCGATGTGGTCGTCATCCGCTACGAGGGCCCGAAGGGCGGCCCCGGCATGCGGGAGATGCTCAACCCGACCTCCGCGCTGGCGGGCATGCAGCTGGACAAGGACTGCGCGCTCATTACGGACGGCCGCTTCTCCGGCGCGTCCCGCGGCGCGTCCATCGGCCATGTGTCGCCGGAAGCCGCAGCGGGCGGCGAGATCGCGCTCATCGAGGAGGGCGATATCATCTCGATCGATATCCCGAACAGCAAGGTGAACGTCAAGATCTCCGATGAGGAGATGGAGGCG
>USLE01000096.1 GCA_900555465.1 uncultured Butyricicoccus sp. | reverse complement strand
ATGCCCACGACCACGCAGCCGATCGCCACGAGCACAAGCGTCAGCGGCAGCGGGCGGCTGTCCGGGATGATGCGCCCGAACAGCGTTGCGTACATGTCGACGATTGGGCCGGTGCAGAACATGGTGAACACCGTGCCGGGGCGGATGTGGCGGCGGTCGGTCAGCAGGATCACCAGCAGGCAGAGCAGCATGATGATCGTGGTGGAGGAGCCGTAGCTCATGCCGGTCACGCGCGAAACGCCCTGCACCAGCACCATAAAGGGGTCCGCGCCGATATCCAGCGCAACAAACAGCTGGGAGCCGCATTCGGTGACCAGTACACCGATCAGCAGCATAAGCAGGCGCTGCGGCCAGAATTTCAGTTTGGACATGTTTGACTACACCCCTTCTGCGCGGATACCATTGTCCACAGTATAGCATAAGCGCTCCAGCGGTGTCTACTGGAAGCGCAGGGAAAACAAGGCGCCGGGGTGCCGCATACGCAGCGCCCCGGCGTGGAGGGAACAGCCCGCCGGCAGGTCAGGAGGTTTGGGAAGCGGCGGGCCGGGTTTTGCCAAGCGCGCGGGTGTACTGCGCCATGCGCCATACTACGAACACTGCGACGATGAGCTCGGTCACCGGCATGGCGAACCACAGCGTCTCGGGTGCGAACAGCGCGGGCAGCGCGTAGATCAGCGCGCCGCTGATGACAAGGCCGCGGGAGAACGATACAACGAGCGCGGCGCCCGGCTTCATCAGCGCCTGGAAGTAATAGGTCGAGAAGATGTTGAGCGGCAGCAGCAGGAACGAGATGCAGTAGCTGCGGATGATCGAGGGCGCGACCGCGAGCACGCTCTCGGTCGGCGCCATAAACACGCGCACGATCCCGTTCGGTACGGCAAGCGTCAGCACGGTCCAGAACAGGCTGAACCCCGCAACCGCGTACAGCGCATAGCGCAGCGTCTGCCGGATGCGCGTCCATTCCTTCGCGCCGAGGTTGCGCGAGATGATCGGCTGCGCGGCCTGCCCGATGCTGTAGGCGCAGCACTGCACGATCGTGCTGACGTTGACGATGATGCCGTAGACCGAAAGGCCGTCCGCGCCGATGCAGCGCATGATCTGGCGGTTGAACAGCATGGTCAGGATGCCCATCGCCACGTCGATAAAGAAGGTCGAAAAGCCGGTGACAAGGATCTGCTGGGTCTGAAGCAGCACGCGCTTCGGGCGCACCAGACGCAGCGTGCACCTGCGGGAGAAAAAGTGCGTCAGCATCACAAAGAAAGTGATCGCCGCGCCGATCGCGGTCGCAAGGCCTGCGCCGAAGATGCCCATATCGCAGGTGAACACGAAGAAGTAGTCGCCGAAGACGTTGAAAATGCCGCCTGCGAGCACGCCCGCGGTCGCAAGGCCGGGGTTGCCGTCGTTGCGCAGGAAGGCGGCGAGCATCTGGTTAAACAGGAAGAACGGCACGACGAACTTGATCGGCAGCACATAGTCCTGCGCGAGCGGGAGCAGCGCGTCCGACGCGCCGAACAGCCGCAGCATGGGCGCGTCAAAAAACGCGATCACGATCCACCACAGCGCCGCAAAGACCACCGACAGGCTGAGCGCGGTGGTAAAATACTCGTTTTCGTCCTCGTGGCGGGTTTTCCCGCTGCCGCGCAGCGTGGAGAACAGCACCGAGCCGCCGATGCCCGCCAGCAGGCCGAAGCTGTAGATGATGTTCCAAACCGGCGCGACGACCGCGAGCGCCGCCGTACCGTCCGGGCCCTGGTACTGGCCGACCATCGCCATGTCCACGACGCTGTAGATCGAGCTGGTCAGCGCGCTGCCGAACGCCGCTGCCAGATAGCGGAAGAACAGCGGTTTGACTTTGTCCTTGAGCAGGTCCATGTGATTTGTCCCCTCTTTGCAATGTGATTCCAGACGGAAAGCAGCAAAAAAGCCGGATAAGATTACGGGCGTTTCAGCCCGTCACCTTATCCGGCTTATCATTTCCAACGAATGACTTGCCCTCCGTGTGAGCGTAGTCTATTGTAGCACCGGGGGAATCTGCCGTCAATGGCGAAAGTGACGAAAATCAGCGCGGCTTTTCACTCGTCCGTGCGCAAACGTTCCACAATGCTCTGCCTGGCCGTGCCGCGATAAGTGACAAGCGGGATGGCAAGCCCCAGCAGGATGAACACCGGCAGCAGCACCGCGAGCGGGAGCACGCTGAACTTGTACACGAAGAACCAGAAGACGTTGGCGCACCCCGCGCCGATGAGCGGCCCCAGCGTGACGCTCAGGACTGTGCTGACCGCCATTGCGAGCAGGGCGAAATACAGCCCCTCGAGCATGAGCATGCGTCTCAGCTGTTTTCCCGTCATGCCGATGGCCTGCAAAACCGCGAATTCGTGTTTTCGTGTGATGATGCCGGTCAGCACGGCGTTTAAGAAGTTGAGTATGCCGACCAGCCCGATGATCAGGCTGAGCGCGCTGCCGAGCGTCAGGAACATGCTGCGCATGCTGTCAAACTCGGCCTGATAGGTCGCCTTGCTCTCGTAGTCGAACAGCGGCTGCACGTTTTCCGTGTAGTCCGCGAGGAAGGCTTCCATTTCGCTGTCCGTGCCGTCCTCCACATCGAACACATAGGTCATCACGGAATCGGTCTGCGAGTCCTGCCGAAACTGCTCGGCGCCCAGCACGAACTGGTCCGCGCCGTAAAAGCGGTAGTCGATAGAGCTGGGGATGGTGACCGCCGCCGCGACCGTATACTCCACATCGCGGTAAGTTTTGGCACGCGAGCTGACGCTGACCCCGCTTGCATAGGCCGCGTCGACTTCTTCGAGTGGGATGATCTCGCCGGTGTCCGTGTAGTAGTATTCGTATTCCTCCACATAGCGCAGGTGCACCTTGTCGCCCACCTTGGCCCAGTGGGACTGCGCTTCCGGGTCGCCGTAGTCGTCGGTCGCATACACCGCCGCGATCGCGTTTTTCGTGGGGTCGGACAGGGCGGACAGGTCGCCCTCCAGCACGGTGAGCTTGGACAGCGGAAAGTCCTCCATGCCGTAGAGCTGGGCGCGGTCGGCGATCTGGCCGGATGCGTTTTGCTCGGCCTGTTCGACCATCTGGTCCAGATAGTCCGCCGGGTACCACTGGCCGTTATTCTGGCGGAACCAGTCCTCGGAGACAAATTCCTGCACGCTGGACACCTGCCCGTAGATGCGGCCGGACTGCGTGATGCCGCCCTCGGCGTCGATATCCGCGATCACGTTTTCGGGCACGGCCTCGTCGGTCGAGGAAAAGCCCGAACCGGTCTGGAAGTAGGCCGCGTCGCCCACAATGAAATCCACCGCCGACTTGCTCGCAAGGTACCGGTCCATGTCAAAGCCGATCGCAAAGGTGTAGGTGAGCTGCATGAGCACCACCGCGAGCGCGAGCGAAATGACTGTGATGACCGTCTTGCTGCGGCTGCGGCCGAGGTTCATCCACGCCATGCGCGGCAGCTTCGCGCCGTAGGCCGCGCGCCTTACGGCGGCGTGCCTGCCCTTGGACTTTTTCGGCGGCCTGACGCCCGCGTCCGTGTACCGCACCGCCTCGACCGGCGACACGCGCGCGGCCATCCTGCCCGGCTTGCGGCAGGAGATGCGCACGGTGATGAGCGAGAACACGGTCGCAAAGAGAAAGATCAGCGGGCTGATCGAGATGGTCTCGTGCATGCCGTCGAGCTGCGAGAGGATGAGCGGCACGAGCTGCGCGCCGATCAGGTAGCCGATCACAAGGCCGACCGGGATGCCGATCAGCGAGAGCAGGTACGCCTGCCGCCGGATCATGCGACGGATCTGTTTGCCTGTCGTGCCGATGGTCTTTAGCAGACCGTAAAACCGGATGTCATTCGTGACCGAGATCTGGAACACGTTGTAGATGATCAGATACCCGGTGAAGATGATGAGCAGCAGCATGGCGGCGATAGCGATAACCGTCAGCGGGTCGATGTTCGCCGCGAGCTGCGCGCCTGAGTAGCCCCAGTTGACGCCGATATTGATGTAATTCTCGCCCGTCGCGTCGTCGCATTGGTAGCCGTGGTTTGCGAGGATCTGCTCAAGGTCGTCGCGGATGTGCAGCGAGCTGGAAAGCATCATGTCGAGCGACCAGGTGCCGGTCTGTGTATTGGCGTTCCCGGTGGACAGGGCGCACAGCTCCTCGGCCGCTGAGCGGGGCAGGAGGACGTGGGACGCGACGATCGCGCTGTCATACTCCCACCAGCCGGAGAGCGTGAACGTGCGCTCGACCGTGCGCGCGTCCAGCGTGTTGCTGTCGATCTCGATCGGCACGGTGAACTGCGCGCCGACCTTGGGCTCGATGCCGAGCAGGGAGAGCACGCGGGTGTCGGTCGCGGCCTCGTCCGTGCCCTCGCGGGGCAGGCTGCCCTCGACGGGCTCGATGAAATAGTGCTTTGCCTCGGACTCGTCCATGCAGCTGATTTCGACATGGCTCTTGTTGAACGGCACCTCGCCCGGCGCCATGCCGACCATCAGGCGCGTGCCGTATTCGCGGATAAGCGGGTCGTCTCTCAGTTCCTCCACTTGCGCTTCGGTCAGGTCCTTGAACGAGCCGTGCATGTCGCCGCCCGCCTGCCGGAAGTTGCCCTGCTGGAACGAGGCGTTGATCGACATGGCGATCGTGAACAGCGAGGTAAACAGCACGGTCGTCAGCGCGATCGCGATGACCGCAATGATGTTGCGCGTTTTCGCCGCCTTGAGGCTGCGGTCGGACAGGAGGCGGATGCACTTTTTGTTGGGGACGTTCAGCATATTGCGCGCCCCCTTACGAATGGACGATGCGGCCGTCCTCGATGCGGACAATCCGGTGCGCGAGCTGGGCGATCTCCTCGTTGTGGGTAATCATGACAATGGTCTGGCCGAACTTTTCGCTCGTCACCTTCATCAGCGCGAGCACGTCCTGGCTGGTGCGGCTGTCCAGATTGCCGGTCGGCTCGTCGGCGAGGATGATGGCGGGCTTGGTTGCGAGCGCGCGGGCGATGGCGACGCGCTGCTGCTGGCCGCCGGAGAGCTGGCTCGGCAGGTTCGCGAGCTTGCTCTCCAGCCCGAGCGTGCGGATGATCTCGTCCACATAGGACTGATCCACCGTGCCGCCGTCCAGCTCGATGGGGAGCACGATGTTTTCGTATACGCTGAGCACGGGCACCAGATTGTACGCCTGGAACACGAACCCGATGCGCCGGCGGCGGAAGATGGTCAGCTCGTCGTCCTTGAGGGCGAAAATATCGTTCCCGTCCACATAGACCTTGCCGCTTGTCGGGCGGTCGAGCCCGCCGAGCATGTGCAGCAGGGTGGACTTGCCCGAGCCGGACGTGCCGACCACGGCGGCGAACTCGCCGCTCTCGACCGTGAGGTCGACGCCGTCGAGCGCGCGCACCTCGGTATCGCCCGCGCCGTAAACCTTGCGCAGGTCTGCCGTCTGTAGTACCGTCATAAGAGAAAACCTCCCGGAAAAAGTCTGTACCGTACCCTTTGGTACGATACAGACGATACCATACAATTCTGTCGAGAGCCTGTCGGAAATCTAACAGTTTTGACAGGATTGATATGGAGAACTGCTGCACAGCGGCAAGAGAAGCTGGCCGGGGCCGCGACATTGGTGCGGCTCAATACGATAAAATATTCGCATTATCTGGAGGGGCCGACGACTCGGCGGCCCTTTTTATGCCGCTGACGCGAATGTAACAGGCGCATATTGCTTAACTGCGTATTTGTGGCCTGCGCGGCCACACTGCGGACAAGAAGGGGAACACCTGCGGTTTTCCCCTTCTTGCCAATCAACCC
>USLE01000095.1 GCA_900555465.1 uncultured Butyricicoccus sp. | reverse complement strand
GAGCACACCGAGAGCGGATACGGCATCGCGGTGGACATCGGCACGACGACGGTCGCCATGCAGCTGTTTGACCGCGCAAGCGGCGCGGTGCTCGCCGAGCGGCTCGCGGAAAACGCGCAGCGCGGCTTTGGTGCGGACGTGATCTCGCGCATCGAGGCGTGCAAGACCGAGGGGCTGGACGTGCTCTCGGGCCGCATCAACGACCAGCTTGAGCACATGGCCGCAGAATGCCTGCGCGAGGCGGGCGTCGAGCGCATCGAGGAGTCGGTCGTCACGGGCAACACCACCATGCTGCACCTGTACGAGGGGCTGGACCCGGCCTCGCTCGCGGTCGTGCCGTTTGATGTGCAGTCGCACTTCGGCTGCATGAGCCGCCGCACGCTGGCGGGCGCGCCGGTCTATCTGCCGCGCTGCATCGGCGCGTATGTGGGCGCGGACATCGTGTGCGCGATCCTCGCGTCCGATATGCTGTCCGGCGGTGTGCAGCTGCTCGCGGACATCGGCACGAACGGCGAAATGGCGCTTGCGAAGGACGGCAGGCTGCTCTGCTGCTCGACCGCGGCCGGCCCGGCCTTTGAGGGTGCGGGGCTGTCCTGCGGCATGCCCGCAGCGCCGGGCGCGGTGCGCGCGGTGTGGCGCGAGGGGGATGCGATCCGCTTTGAGACCGTGCAGGATCAGCCCGCCAGGGGCGTATGCGGCTCGGGCATCCTGGATGCACTCGCGGTCATGCTGGAGACCGGGGCAATCGACGACTCGGGCTTCCTCGAGGAGGATTTCGCCATCGGCGGCAGCGGCGTGCAGATCGACCAGCGCGACGTGCGCCAGATCCAGCTGGCCAAGTCCGCGATCTGCGCGGGCCTGATCACCCTGCTCGAGGAGGAGGGCGTGGACGCGGCGGACGTCGAGCGCTTCTGCATCGCGGGCGGCTTCGGCAGCTCGATGAACTTTGACTCCGCCTGCGCGATCGGCCTGTTCCCGGCGGCGCTGCGCGACAAGACCGGGTTTATCGGCAACGGCGCGCTGGGCGGCGCGTCCATGCTGCTGATGAACAAGTCCCTGCGCGAAAGATCCGAGCAGATGGCGCAGCAGGCGACCGAGCTGTCGCTCTCGGCCAGCCCGGCGTTCATGGATTATTATGTCGACTGCATGTCGTTCATGGAGTTTTGAGACAAGCGGCCGCAAACAGCCCGCGCTGCGGGCTGTTTGCTTTTTGCTGCAAGCCTGCGGCGGGCGGATGCAGCGGCGGTTCAGCCCCGTCTGCGGCCCGGCGCGCGGGGCGCTGAAGGCGGGGCTGCGCAGCTGAAACCGATTGCAGCGTTCCTTGCAGGGTGGACAAGTGTTTTTCGGAAGAAAGCACAAAATTTGCATTTATGAGAAAAAGATAATCGGTAGATTGTCTGAAATTGTGCAAAACACGAAAAAAAGTCTGCCGAAATGGCAAAAGAGTAGTATAATAGGAAATCATCCGGACGCTTCACAATTACACAGTTTGGGGAGCGGGGGAAGACACTGTAAAGGAGAAGATAACCATGAAGAAAAGTCTGAGCATGCTTCTGGCCGGCGCGATGCTGGTCGGCACGCTGGCGGGCTGCGGCGGCGGTTCCAATGCTGCCACCACCGACAACAGCGGCACGGAAGAAAACACTGCTAGCGGCACTGCGTTCAAGATCGGCGGCACGTCTCCGCTGACCGGCAACAATGCCATTTACGGCAACGCGGTCAAGAACGGTGCGGAGCTTGCGGCTCAGGAGATCAACGCCGAGGGCGGCGATATCCAGTTCGAGGTGCACTTCGAGGACGATCAGGGCCAGCCCGACCTCGCGGCGAACGCCTATGCGGCGCTCAAGGACTGGGGCATGCAGCTTTCGCTCGGCGCGGTAACCTCCAAGCCCGGCGAGGCGATCGCTCCGCTGCATCAGGAGGATCACATCTTCGCGCTGACCCCGTCCGCTTCCTCCGAGGCGAACGTTGAGGGCAACGACGTTGTGTTCCAGATGTGCTTCACCGACCCGAACCAGGGCCTTGCTTCTGCGGATTATATTGCGGACCAGCAGCTCGGCACCAAGATCGGCATCATTTACCAGAGCGACGAGGTATACTCGGTCGGCATCCGTGACACCTTTGTTGAGGAAGCCGAGGCCAAGGGCCTCAACATCGTTGTGGAGCAGACCTTCACGGCGGACAATCAGAACGACTTCTCGGTTCAGCTGAACGCCTGCCGCGACGCGGGCGCGGACCTGCTGTTCCTGCCGATCTACTACACCCCGGCATCCCTCATCCTGACCCAGGCCAACCAGATGGGCTATGCGCCCAAGATCTTCGGCGTGGACGGCATGGACGGCATCCTGACGGTTGAAAACTTCGACACCTCGCTGGCAGAGGGCGTTATGCTGCTGACCCCGTTCAACGCGGACGCGACCGACGAGGCGACGGTAAACTTTGTCACCAAGTACGAGGAAGCCTACGGCGAGACCCCGAACCAGTTCGCGGCGGATGCGTATGACTGCATCTACGCTTACAAGCTGGCGCTCGAGACCGCGGGCTGCACCCCGGATATGTCCGCTTCCGAGCTGTGCGACGCAATGCTCGAAACCTTCCCGACCATCACCTTCGAAGGCCTGACCGGCGACGGACAGGGCATCACCTGGGATGACAACGGCATGGTCTCCAAGAGCCCAAAGGGCATGGTCATCGAGAACGGCGCTTACGTGGGCATGTAAAAACAGTCGATTGAAACGCACGCGTTCCAATCGAGTGCGGTTATACCGGGCGCAAGCCGCCCGGATATAACCGGAGTCGCTGGAAAGTTCCGAAAAACGAAACTTTCCTTGCTCCAGATGTATGAAAATCCACGCGCATGTCGCGGATTTTCATGGAAAGCACCGTAAACGGTACTTTCCTATGGAAATGGCGCGGTGTGCGCCGGTATAAGAAGTCTCAATGGTGAGCAAAGGAGGGCGCTGCAGCAGAATGGGCGGCCCTCCTTTGCGCCATTTTATCGGATTATGGGGTGGGGCGACGGCTTGACGGCGGTCGCCAAGCCACCGCCCCATCCCACAAGCGACAAGAGAGAAAATAAAAGATTTGAGGTGTTCCACACATGAGCTTTTTGAATCATCTGATCAACGGCATCAGTCTGGGCAGCATCTATGCGATCATCGCGCTGGGATACACGATGGTCTACGGCATCGCAAAAATGCTCAACTTCGCCCACGGTGACGTGATCATGGTCGGCGCGTACATGTGCTTCTGTGCGACGACCTATCTCGGCTGGCCCTCGATCGCGGGCGTTGCGCTGGCGGTCGTGGTGTGTACGGTGCTGGGCGTGGTCATCGAGCGGCTGGCGTACAAGCCGCTGCGCATGGCGCCGTCGTTGGCGGTGCTGATCACAGCGATCGGCGTTTCCTACTTTTTGCAGAATGCGGCGCTGCTGATCTGGGGTTCGAGCACGAAGAGCTTTACCTCGGTCGTCGGCGGCCAGCCGATCCAGCTGTTCGGCGGCCAGCTGTCCATCGCGCCGGTCACGATCGTCACGGTCCTGACCTGCATCGTGATCATGGTCGTGCTGACCCTGTTTACGAGCAGGAGCAAGGCGGGCACGGCGATGCGCGCGGTATCCGAGGACAAGGGCGCGGCGCAGCTGATGGGCATCAACGTCAACACGACCATCTCGCTGACCTTTGCCATCGGCTCGGGCCTTGCGGCGATTGCGGGCGTGCTGCTCTGCTCGGCGTATCCGACCCTGATGCCGACCACCGGCTCGATGCCCGGCATCAAGGCGTTTACCGCGGCGGTATTCGGCGGCATTGGCTCGATCCCGGGCGCGTTCATCGGCGGCATCCTGCTGGGCGTGATCGAGATCTTCGCGGGCGCGTATATCTCGACCCAGCTGTCCAATGCGATCGTGTTTGCGGTGCTGATCATCGTGCTGCTGGTCAAGCCGGACGGCCTGCTCGGCAAGCGCGTCAGCGAAAAGGTTTAAGGGGGCGGACACCATGCAAAAACTGAAAAAGTATGCCGCTTCCAAAGCGGGACGGGACACGCTGCTGTCCTTCGGCATCGTGATCATCGCCTTTGTTGTCATGCAGGCCATGCTCGCGACGGGCGCGGTCTCCAGTCTGGTGCAGAGCCTGCTCGTGCCGATCTGCGCCTATATCATCCTCGCGGTTTCGCTCAACCTGACGGTCGGCATTCTGGGCGAGCTGTCGCTCGGCCATGCGGGCTTCATGTCGGTGGGCGCATTTTCCGGCGTTGTGGCGGCCACGACGCTGGCCGATGCAGTACCCTTTGAGCCGCTGCGGCTCGCGCTTGCGATCATCGTCGGCGGCATCTGCGCTGCGGTTGCGGGCGTGATCGTCGGCGTGCCGGTGCTGCGCCTCAAGGGCGACTACCTCGCGATCGTCACGCTGGCCTTCGGCGAGATCATCAAGAACATCATCAACGTGCTGTACGTCGGTCTGGACGGCGCCGGCCTGCATTTCAGCCTGCTCCAGCAGAGCTTCCAGCTGGAAGAGGGCGGCAAGATGATCATCAACGGCGCGATGGGCGTTTCGGGCGTTTCGCGCCTGTCCAGCTTCACCTCGGGCTTTGTGCTCGTGCTGATCACGCTGTTCATCATCCTCAATCTGATCCACAGCCGCGCGGGCCGCGCGATCATGTCCGTGCGCGACAACAAGATCGCCGCAGACTCGATCGGCATCTCGACCACGCGCTACAAGCTGATGGCGTTCGTCATCTCGGCGGCATTCGCCGGCATGGCGGGCACGCTGTACGGCATGAACTATACGACCATCACCGCTGCCAAGTTCGATTTCAATACCTCGATCCTGATTCTGGTATTTGTCGTGCTGGGCGGACTGGGCAACATCTGGGGCTCGATCATCGCGGCGACCGTGCTGACCGTGCTGCCCGAGCTGCTGCGCGAGGTCGGCAACTACCGTATGCTGATCTATGCGATCCTGCTGATCGCCATGATGCTGTTCAACAACTCCTCGTTCAAGCAGCGCCTGCTGGAAAAGCGCGGCATGAAGCAGATGGAAAAGCTCGAAAACGCGGGACAGTCCGGAAAGGAGGGCGCGTAACATGGCAATGCTCGAAGTAACCTCGCTGGGCATTTCGTTCGGCGGCCTGCGCGCCGTGGATGAACTGTCCATGAAAATCGAAAAAGGCGGGCTGGTCGGCCTGATCGGCCCGAACGGCGCCGGTAAGACCACGGTGTTCAACATGCTGACCGGCGTGTACCGCCCGACCGACGGCGGCATCCGTCTGGACGGCCAGAACCTGGTCGGCAAAAAGCCACACGAGATCTGCAAGCTGGGTGTGGCGCGCACCTTCCAGAACATCCGGCTGTTTTCCAACCTGACCGTGCTGGACAACGTCAAGACCGGCCTGCACAATGAGATCACCTACTCTCTGGCGGAAAGCCTGTTCCACATCGGCTCCTACCGCAAAAAGGAGCGCCAGATGGATGAAAAGGCAATGGAGCTGCTCGGCGTGTTCGGGCTGGAGAGCGTGGCGGACTACAAGGCGGCAAACCTGCCCTATGGCAAGCAGCGCAAGCTCGAGATCGCCCGCGCGCTCGCGACCGACCCCAAGCTGCTGCTGCTGGACGAGCCGGCGGCGGGCATGAACCCGAACGAGACCGGCGAGCTGATGGAGACCATCGAGCTGGTGCGCAAAAAGTTCGGCGTGACCGTGCTGCTGATCGAGCACGATATGAAGCTGGTCTCGGGCATCTGCGAATATCTGTATGTGCTCAACTTTGGCCGCCTGCTGGCCGAGGGCACGCCGTCTGAGGTGCTCCAGAACCCGGAGGTCGTCACGGC
>USLE01000094.1 GCA_900555465.1 uncultured Butyricicoccus sp. | reverse complement strand
GAATGAAAACCATCGAGGAACGCGTGCAGAACGCGAAGCACAAATTCGACCAGCGCATGTACGACGAGCGTAAAGCCGCACGTCAGGCACAGGAGGCGCAGAAGAAAGAATCAACCCAACGACAGCTGATCGTCGGTGCTTTGGTGGTTGAGTATTTCCCCGCGCTTGAAGCGATCAAACCCGCGAAAAGCAAGGAGGAAAATCAGGAGCGCTTTCGGGATCTGGAGGATCTTCTGGCTGCGTTGGCGGACTCTCCGGATCTAATGCAAGAGTTGCGCGACAGAGCCGAACAGCGCAGCGGTCAAGAGGTTTGCCAAGACGACGTGTAAGTGGACGCTCACATTAAAGGAGGTCAGAATCATGGGCAATTACCATCTCGAAGTGCAGGTCATCAGCCGCGGCAAAGGACGTTCGGTCACCCGGCTCGCCAACTACATCAGCGGCCAACGTCTACAGGATTCCTATTTGGGGAAGACCTACTACCATCGTCGACAGGATGTTCTGGGTTGCAGGATCTTTCAGCCTTCCTGTGCACCGCCCGGCTACGATGATCTACAAACCCTGTGCGATGCGATCGAGGCAGCTGAGGTGCGCTGGGATGCTCGGACAGCCCGGGAGTTCAAGGGCTCGCTGCCAAACGAACTGCCGCTGTATGAGTTACAGAAAATCGTCGCGGATTTTATCCAGAAGAATTTTCTTTCATGCGACTTGTGCGCGATTGCTGCGATTCACGCAGGTCGAAACTCAACAGATCATACACGGGACAACCCTCACGTCCATATCATCGTTCCTACCCGTACGATTACCGAAGAGGGTTTCAGCAAGCGGAAGGATCGTGAGCACGACAAGCGGGCGTGTATCCACCTCTGGAGAGAGCAGTGGGCCGCCGTACAAAATCGCGCGTATGAGCGAAATGGGCTGGACATCCGCGTCAGCCATGAAAGCTTACAGGTACAGGGGATTGATCGCTTGCCGACTATCCATCTCAGCCGAATCGATTGGCAAAAGGAGCAACGTGGTAAGCGTACGCTTGCAGGCGACCGAAAACGTGCTGTAGAGGTCGTAAATAGGACGAGACACCATAAGCTGCAGAAAGAAATTTCGTATGATATTGATCGACTGTAATTTTTGTAAGTTAAGTTGTCTGAAAGGGTTTGTGATCGAACATACTAATTCAAGAGAAGGAGGAAAAACCATGAACGACACTATCCGCCGCGGCCAGATCTATCAGATTCTGGCGCTCAACGACGAAATGTACAAAAATGGACATGTTTCCCGCGAGGAACATGATTTTGTACGCCGTTTGCAGGCGAAAAAGTTGACGAATCTGCATAGCCGCGGTACAATGGAAGCAACCAGAACCGATTTCACGTAAACGCAGGAGGGAACCATGGACGTCCGCAAGCTGGACGACCTGCTGGCGCAGGGCCGCAGCATTTTCGAAATGAAGATCGCTGTGGCCTATTACGCCCGCGTGTCGACCGATAAAGATGAGCAGCTGAACAGTTTGGATAACCAGCGGCGCTTTTATGAAGAGTATATCCACAGCAACCCGAACTGGACGTTTGCGGGCGGCTATGTGGATGAAGGTATCTCGGGCACATCGGTTGCCAAGCGTGAGCAGTTCCTGCAGATGATCGAGGATGCGGAAACCGGCCAGTTTGATCTGATCATCACCAAGGAGATCAGCCGCTTTGCCCGTAATACGCTGGACAGCATCCGGTATACCCGCGAGCTGCTCCGCCACGGCGTCGGCGTATTTTTTCAAAATGATAATATTAATACATTTGATAAGGACGCTGAACTGCGGCTGACCATCATGTCCTCCATCGCGCAGGACGAGGTGCGCAAGCTGTCCGAACGCACCCGGTTCGGGTTCAAGCGGGCACAGGAGAACAGCGTGCTGCTGGGGCAGAACAACCTGTTCGGCTATAATAAGGTGGATGGCAGGCTGGAGATTGTCGAATCCGAAGCGGAGATCGTCCGCGAAGTGTTCGAGCGGTATGTGGCCGGTGATCTGGGCTTGCGGGCGATTGCAAACGATCTGGACAGCCGCGGTATAGTCGGCAGGCAGGGAAAGCCGGTCACGTATTCCACCCTGTACGGCATGATCCGCAACCCGAAGTATAAGGGCTGCTACGCCGGACGGCGGTACGCAACGCGGGACTACCGCGACGGCCGCACCTACCGTCTGGACGCGGACAAGTGGATTGTCCACGAGGATGAGAGGGTGCCGGCCATTGTGCCGGAGCCGCTCTGGGAGGCTGCAAACCGCCTGCTGGCCGAGCGGGGAAAGACCATGAAGCAGCACGCGCAGGCGTCTCAGAACCGGTATGCATACAGCGGCAAGCTGATCTGCGCAAGACACGGCACGACCTTTCACCGGCATGTATATAAGAGCAAACGCAGGGGAGAGGTGGAGTGCTGGAACTGCAAGCTGTACCGGCAGAAGGGCAAAGAGGGCGGCTGCCATTCTCCCACGATCTACAGCAGCGAGCTGGACCGCGTATTGGCCAGGGTATTTGAACGGGTGACGGATGAAAAATCCGCTGCCATGCAGGAGTATATCGACGATCTCAAAGCCTTTGCCGCGCAGCAGGACCACAGTGCGGAGCTCGAAAAGCTGGAAGAGCAGATCGGCGCATTGATCGATAAAAAGGAAAAACTGCTCGAACTGGCGCTCGATGGGGCGCTGTCCAATGAAGAATTCAAAAAGAGAAACGAGCAGTATAATGAAAAGATCGCAGCGCTGGAGGAGCGGTGCAGCGGGCTGAAAAATGCCGGACGGAATCTGGCGGAGCGCATCAGGCGCGTGGAAAAGCTCTCCAAAACAATTGAGCAACAGTGGAACGCCAACTGCGGTTTTTCGCGCGAAATGTCCAAGGCGCTGGTCGACCATATCCTTGTGGATGCGGATGAGACCAACACAAAAATTTATCTGGATATCTGCCTGATCATGGACAAGGCGTATCACGCAGAATATGCACGGCCGAAGAAGAAAAATAACGTCCTTTCGTTTGAGGAAATCCACATCTCGCAGGCGCAGGTCTCCCGCCTGGAAAAGGGCGCGCTCGACCATATCCGCAAACGGATCTGAATACGCAAAAGGGACTTGGGAAAATTCCCAAGTCCCTTTGTTTTTTAGCGCCAGAAATATTGTGCTTCTCCGGTCAAAGGCGGTCAGTCGACCTTGACCGTCCAGCCGAGCTCGTCCGGCAGGGTGCCCCACTGGATGCCGGTCAGGGTGTTGTACAACTTATGGGTGATCTCACCGATCTCGCCGTTATTGATGTGGGCGACCTCGTCCTCGTAGCGCAGTTCGCCGACCGGGGAGATGACCGCCGCGGTGCCGGTGCCGAACACCTCTTCGAGCTTGCCGTCGCGCGCCGCCTGCATGACGTCCGCGATCGGCAGGCGCTCCTCGGATACCGGGATGCCCCAGTGCTTCAGAAGGTCGATGCAGCTCATGCGGGTGACGCCCGGCAGGACCGTGCCCACGCAGGGCGCAGTGTAGACCGTGCCGTCGATCTTGAAGAAGCAGTTCATCGAGCCGACTTCCTCTACATACTTGTGCTCCACGCCGTCCAGCCACAGGGTCTGCTCGTAGCCGAGCTCGTGCGCCTTGACCTGGCTGATCAGGCTGGCCGCGTAGTTGCCGCCGCACTTGGTAAAGCCGGTGCCGCCCGGGCAGGCGCGGGTGTATTCGTCCTCAACAAAAATCTTGACCGGGTTGATGCCGGTGGAGTAGTACGCGCCGACCGGCGAACACACGATGATGAACTGGTGGGTCCGGGACGGGCGCACGCCGAGGTGCGGCTCGGTCGCAATGACAAACGGACGGATATATAGGCTGGTGCCCTCCTGGTGCGGCACCCAGTCCTGGTCGACCGCGACAAGCGCCTTGACCGCCTGCACAAAGTCCTCTACCGGCAGGCTGGGCAGGCACATACGGTGGTTGGTATTGATCATGCGCTCGGCGTTTTTATCCGGGCGGAACAGCTGGATCGAGCCGTCCGGCGTGCGGTAAGCCTTGAGGCCCTCGAAGGATTCCATCGCGTAATGGAACACCATTGCCGCGGGATCGAGCGTCAGCGGCGCATACGGGACGATGCGCGCATCGTGCCAGCCCTGTTCCTCGTCGTGGTCAATAATCAGCATGTGATCGGTGTAATATATGCCGAAGCCGAGGTTGTTTTCGTCCGGCTTGGGCTTTTTGTTGGTTGTGAGCTGTGTTTTGATCTGAAGCATGCTGGTTTCACTCTTTCTATAATGGTTTTGTTGCAAAAGCAGGAGGTCAATACCCGGCTGGGGACGACCCTTCGCTTTCTTTTTATTATAGCACTTTGCCAAGATAAAGCAAGGCGTTTTTGCGTGCAAAGGGTGACAAACCCGCCGCGGTTTGCTATAATATGTTCGTATGATTTGCTGAAAGGAGTGACCGTGTATCCGAAACGCTTTGAAAAAACTGGCGAGCGCTTTGCTGTGCGCGGCGCTCGTGATCCTGATGATGCCCGCACCTGCCCGCGCGCTGACGCTGACCGCGGTCAACGACACGCTGCTGCCGCTCGACGACAGCACCATGCCGCAGCGGCTCGGCGGCGAGCTGTATGTGCCGTACAGCGTGTTCTCCTCGCTGGGCGTGTCCTCGTCGATCGAGGACAGCGTGCTGAACATGTCCGCCAACGGGGAAACGCTGAGCTTTTCCCTGAACGAGGGCTATGTATATGACCAGAACCTGAACAGCTATCCCTCCCCGGCTTACGATATGAACGGCACGGTGTACGTTCCGGTTACGCTGTGCTGCGGCAAGTTCGGACTGGGCTACTCGACGATCTCAGTCGCGGGCGAGACCGTGCTGCGCGTGACCGACGGCACGGCCCAGAGCGATTCCAGCTTTACCGCCTCCAAATCCGGGGAGATCGAAAGCGCGATCAATACATACCGCGGCGTTCCGGATCAGCCGGAACCCCCGGTGCAGCCCGACCCGCCTCCGCAGCCGGTGCAGCCGGAGGAGCCGCCTATCCCCGAGGTCGAGGAGGAGCCGGCGCAGCGCCCGGCCTATGTCTATCTGACGTTTTACGGTGCGCCGACCAGCTATACCCCGGCGATTCTGGACGCGCTTGACAGCGCGAACCGGCAGGCGACCTTTTTCCTGCCCGTGGACACCGCGGCATGGACGGACGACACCGTGCGCCGCATCGTGGCGGAGGGGCACGCGCCCGCGCTCCTGCTCGATGCGTCAAGCGAGACTGATCCGGATGCGCTGGTTGCAAGCCTCGCGTCTGCGAATGAGCGCCTTGCGCTGCTGACCGGCGTCACGACCCGCATTGTCTCCAACCAGAGCGGGTGCAAGGCACTGACCGAAGCCCAGCGTGACGCATTGGTCGCTGCGGGCTACCGCCTGTGGGATGCTGCGCTCGACAGCGGCGATGCGACTCAGTCCGCCGCCCGGGCCTATGCCACGACCGCGCAGCAGTTCGCCTCGACCAGCGGGAATCTGGTCGTGCAGCTGCACCACAGCCGCGAGACCGCGCAGACCGTACAGTTGCTGACCGCGTATATGTCGCGGCAGGGCATCCCGTCGCCGCGCATCACGATCAGCACCGCGCCCATCAACGGCGCGTCCGACACGCGATGACGCTGCGAAATATCCTGTGAGAAGGAAAGACAAAACGGAGGAAGCCGAATGGCTTCCTCCGTTTTTTACATCTTGGGATTAAAACAGCTTGAGCTGCCCGTCCGCGAGGTTGAAAATGGACAGACCGGCCTTTTGCGCCATGTGCACGGTCTGCGCCGTGCCGCCGGGCTGCCCGTCGAAGTAGCAGATCAGCAGCGAGGAGGCGTCCACCATGAAGC
>USLE01000093.1 GCA_900555465.1 uncultured Butyricicoccus sp. | reverse complement strand
AAGCTCGGCTACTCGCGCGCCGCGCGCATCATCGACCAGATCGAGGAGCGCGGCATCATCGGCCCGTTCGAGGGCTCCAAGCCCCGCCAGATCCTGATTTCCAAGGAGGAGTGGCAGGAGATGAAGCTGCGTAGGAATGACCATTTTGAATAAAATGGCCATTTCTCCCGTAGGGGCGCGCAGTGCGCGCCCGTCCATGCGGGAACGGGCGGCCAATGGCCGCCCCTACGGAAGCGGTGTTATATCCACCCGTTAAATGCGCGCTGCGCGCGAGCGGCGGCGCGGGACTTTATTCTACATTTTCCATTATCCATTCTCAATTACCCATTCTCCATTGTTACCGCAGGAGGGAAACACGATGGCTTTTACCAAAATCAACATTGCAGAGCAGACCTTTAACCCGTTCGAGCTGATCAGCAAGCAGTGGATGCTGATTTCCGCCGGCTCGGCCAACAGCTGGAACACCATGACCGCCAGCTGGGGCGGCGTGGGCGTGATCTGGGGCAAGCCCTCGGCGACCTGCTATATCCGCCACAGCCGCTATACCAAGGAATTTGTTGATAACAATGAGTATTTTACGCTGACGTTTTTACAGAATGGACACCGCGACGCCCTCAACCTGCTGGGCAGCAAATCCGGCCGCGACATGGATAAGATGCACGACAGCGGCCTGACGCCCATCTTTGTGGATGGTCAGCCCACCTTCGCGGAGGCTGAGCTGGTGCTGGTGTGCCGCAAGCGCTGCTGCACCGAGATCCCGCCCGAGGATATCCTCCAGCGGGAGACGCTCGACAAGTGGTACGGCGACAAGGACTATCACGCGATGTATATCGGCGAGATCGTCGCAGCCTACAAGGGCTGAGGCGCAAACGTCACAATTTGTTCACCAAATCGACAACCGACCGGGGGTATACTGGATACAGCGCTGTTTTCAGCAGACCCACCCCAAAACCGGAGGATGTAACGTGAAAAAAAGAGTGTTCAGCCTGCTGCTGGCGGCCGTGCTGGCGATCGGCACGCTGCCGTCCGCGTTCGCGGGCTATGAGAATTTCACTGCGCAGGCGTCCTACACGCCCGGGCAGTTCACCGATGTGGCGGAATCCGCATGGTATGCGGAAAACGTCCGCACCGCCTATGAATACGGCCTGATCAACGGCCAGTCCGCGACCACCTTTGCGCCGGACAGCCAGCTGACCGTGGCCGAGGCGGTCAAGCTTGCAGCCAGCCTGCACAGCATCTATCATACGGGCAGCGCGGATTTCACGCCGTCTACCCCGTGGTACCAGACCTATGTGGACTACGCGCTGCAAAACGGCATCCTGACTGCCGCGCGCTCGGACTACAACAGCCCGGCGTCGCGTGCGGTGTTTGCCTCCGTGCTCGCGGCCGCCCTGCCTGAGGAGGCGCTCAGCGCGATCAACACGGTCGCGGACGGCGCGATCCCGGATGTGTCCATGAGCACGTCTTACGCGGATGAAGTCTATCTGCTCTACCGCGCGGGCGTGCTGACCGGCGATTCCACGGGCCGGTTCCTGCCGGATAATACGATTAAGCGCAGCGAGGCCGCGGCGATCGTCACCCGCATGGCGGACCCGAACCTGCGGCAGAGCATCACCCTGACCGATACGCAGGCCGAACTGACAGCGGACGAGATCTATGCCCGCTGTATCCCGGCGGTATTCAAGCTGTATTCCTACAACGCGCGCGGCGACCTGCTCAGCATGGGCAGCGGCGTGATCATCAGTGCAAACGGCGATGCCGTGACCTGCGGGCACATCGTTAACGGCGTGTCCCGCCTGGTCGCGGAGATGTCGGACGGTGTCAAGCGCGAGGTCAGCGTCTATGATCTGGACGCGCAGGCGGATATCGCGTATATCCGCGTTGTGGGCAGCAGCATGGCGTACCTCGAGACCGCGGCGCAGGTGCAGACCGGCGAGACCGTATACGCCCTGGGCTATCCGGGCGGCGGCGCAGCCAGGGTGACCGCGGGCACGGTGACCAATCCGGCCAACACCGATTACCTGACCCCGCTGATCCAGAGCACAGCAAGCGTCATCAGCGGCAACTCGGGCGGCGCGCTGGTCAACAGCCGCGGCGAGCTGGTCGGCATCACGGTCAGCAGCCAGTCGGGCGGCACGCCGTCGTTCTCGGTCCCGATCACGGCGCTGGACAGCATGGACGGCGCGACCGCCTATACGCCGGCGGAATACACGCGCACCCACCAGCCGGACGCCTCGCTCTGCTATGACAAGCAGTATCCGGTGCCGGATTTCGGCAAGGTGACCGGCGTCCCGCTGCTGGCCTCTGTGCGCGACCGCGGCACGACCTGCTATTACTACCGCCTGTCCGACCTGACGGACAGCAATCGGCAGCTGCTGCAATACTATGCGGCGCTCAACGGGAACACATTCTACCAGTTCTCGGATGGGGCGTTCACCTCATCCGCCGGCTATCTGTTATCCGTCAAGCTCTATGAAACCACGTATCAGGGGACGCCTGTGCTGGGCGTGTTTGTGTCCGGCATACAGTCCCAGCCGGTCGGCGGGCTGCCGCAGGCTGCTTCTGTGCAGCTGGGGAGCATCCGCGCCTGAACCGCATTATTGACAAAAGGACCGCCTTTGACGTGTCCGCATCGGGACAACAACTGAAACCGTCCAGAGAAAGAATACCTGCCGCAGGAACTGCGGCAGGTATTTTCTTTTGAGGGTTTGCAGATGTGCAAGCGAAGGTTGGGCAGTTCCGGCGGCCGTTCCGGGATAACGGCAAGGAACTGCCCCGCGCTCAACAGGACTGCCTGATCGCAACCGCCCACGCAGCAACCGGGGCCGGTGCGTCCGCATCTGTGTACATAGTAAAAAGCTGGGATATCGCTATTCTGCGGCTTCACAAAATCGAACTGATTTACACACAAAAAACAGATATTCCTCTGATAGAGTATAAATAATAGCCGCCCCCGACAAGCGGCAATATGATACCGGGAGGAAATCGAATGAGACTGTTGATTGCGGAGGATGATCCTAAGCTGCTCAAATCGTTGCTGCATATTTTTCAGCGAAGTAAATTCAGCGCAGATGGCGTGTCTGACGGCGCAGAGGCACTTGTGCACGGGCGCACACGCGAGTATGACGGGCTGGTGCTGGATATTATGATACCCGGGCTGGACGGGCTGCAGGTCCTGCAGACCCTGCGGCGGGAGGGCATCACCACCCCGGCGCTGTTCCTGACCGCGCGGACCGAGGTTGCCCAGCGCGTGGAGGGGCTGGACTGCGGGGCGGACGACTACCTGCCCAAGCCGTTTTCCACCGTCGAGCTGCTCGCGCGCGTGCGCGCCATGCTGCGGCGCAAGGAAACCTATCTGCCCGACCTGCTCACCTTCGGCGCGGTGACGCTCAACCGCTCGACCTACCAGCTGCTCTATCAGGGGCGGGATCAGGCGCTGAGCAGCAAGGAGTTCCAGCTGCTCGAGATGATGATGCAGGCGCCCGGCAGCATCATCCCCACCGAGCGGTTCATCACCCATCTCTGGGGCTGGGACACGAATGTGGATACCAGCGTGGTCTGGGTGCACATCTCCAACCTGCGCAAAAAGATTACCGCCCTCGGCGCGCCGCTCGAGATCCGCTTTGTCCGCAATGCCGGCTATGTGCTGGAGGACAAAGCATGATCTTCACGCTGCGAAAAAAATTCATCCTGATCAATGCGGTCTCGGTCCTGCTGGTGTTTACAGGTATCTTCCTGTTTCAGGCGGTTTCCGGCGTGATGCAGATGAACCGCATCCTGGATACGCTGACCGACGCGATCGCCTCGAACAACGGCGTGTTTCCTGCCTTCCAGCCGTCCGGCCGCTCACCGCTGTCCGATTGGCTCGCGTATGAGGACGTAATCACCGAGGAGACCCGGTTCAGCACGCGGTTTTTCACCGTCCGGCTGGACGAAAACGGACAGGTTACGGAGATGAACATGAATGCGGTTTCCGCCATTTCAGAGGAGGAGGTCGCGGATTACGCGGCCCGCGCGGCAGCAGAAGGGGGCGAGCGCGGCTGGGTGTCCGACTACCGCTACAAGGCTGTCCCGGGTGAGACAGGCACCATGTTTGTGTTTGTCAACGGCAATATGCAGCAGAATATGACCTTCCGCCAGCTGTTTACCGCCTTTCTGGTGCTGCTGGGCAGCGCGCTGCTCATCCTGATGCTCACGGTCCTGATCTCGCGGCGGGCGGTGCGCCCGGTGGCGGAGAGCTACGAAAAGCAGAAGCAGTTCATCACCGACGCAAACCACGAGCTCAAGACCCCGCTGACGCTCATCCTCTCCAATCTGGACATCGTGGAGTCCGAGGTCGGGAAAAACGAATGGCTGGAGGACATCCGCAGCGAGGGTGAGCGCATGAAGCTGCTCATCGACCAGATGGTCACCCTGTCCCGCATGGACGAAAGCGATGCGCCGGAAGCGGTTTCCGACTTCGACCTGAGCGGCGCGGTGCTGGACACGGTATCCGAATTTGCGCCGCTGGCTGCCGAGCGCGGCAAGGCGCTGTCCGCCGACATCGCGCCCGATCTGCCCTATCACGGGGACGAGGCGCTGGTGCGCCGCCTGACCGCCATCCTGCTGGACAACGCAGTCAAATACTGCGACCCGGGCGGCGTGATCCGGGTGCAGCTGTATCACAGGCACCATCCGGTGCTCACTGTGGAAAACACCTGCGCGGACGTGGATCAACTCGAGCTGGACCGGCTGTTCGACCGGTTCTACCGCGCGGACAAGGCGCGGACGTTTTCCGGCAGCTTCGGCGTGGGGCTGTCCATTGCGCAGTCCATTGTCAAAAACCACCACAGGGGCATCCACGCCTACCGGAAAGGGCAGATGATCGGCTTCCGGGTGGATCTGAAATAATTTTCTCCGCATCCGGCATGCGCCGCAGGCGGGGGAGGGCTGCCAAACAGCTTTCCCCCGCCTGTTTTTTTGCTTCCGCCCGGGTTTCTTTAGCGCCGCTTTAGCGCCGCATAGTATACTGAGCCACAAACGGGCGGCGCCGGCTGCCCGGGACGCAAAGCATAACTGGGTGAGGAGGTTCTTCCATGATAAAGGTCGAACACTTGACAAAATACTACGGCGATTTTCTCGCGGTCGACGACCTGTCCTTCCAGATCGCCGAAGGCCATGTTTACGGCTTCCTCGGGCCGAACGGCGCGGGCAAAACGACCACCATGAACATTATGACCGGCTGTCTGTCCCCGACATCGGGCCGCGTGACGGTGGGTGAGTTTGATATTCTGGCCGAGCCGGAGCAGGCCAAGCGCCTGATCGGTTACCTGCCCGAACAGCCGCCGCTCTATTTGAACGAGACCCCGTTGGAATATCTGCGGTTTGTCGGGGAGGCCAAGGGACTGCGGGGCGAGGAGCTCGACCGGCAGGTCAGCGAGGTGATCGGGCAGGTCAAGATCCGCGAGGTCGCGCACCGCCGCATCTCCGCCCTGTCCAAGGGCTACAAACAGCGCGTCGGCATCGCGCAGGCGCTGCTCGGCAGCCCCAAGGTGATTATTCTGGACGAACCGACGGTCGGCCTCGACCCCCTGCAGATCATCGAGATCCGCGACCTCATCCGCCAGCTCGGGCAGGCGCACACGGTCATCCTCAGCTCGCACATCCTCTCCGAGGTGCAGGCGATCTGCGAGAAGATCCTGATCATCGCGCACGGGAAGCTGCTCGCCTTTGGCGAGCCGGACCAGCTGGAGCGCAGCCTGCTTTCGGCGGGTGAGATCGACTTTACCACGGAGGCGGATGAGCAGACCGTCCGCTCGATCCTGTCCCGCGTGGATGATATTACCGACATCGCGCTGGAGAAAAAGCAGGGCGGCCTGCTCTCCGCCCGGGTGCATACGGACAGCCGCGATATCTATGCGGTCTCCCGCGCGCTGTTTTTCGCCTTTGCATCGCGCCGGAAGGCGCTGCTCGAGATGACGCTCAAAAAGGCGAGCCTCGAGGATATCTTC
>USLE01000092.1 GCA_900555465.1 uncultured Butyricicoccus sp. | reverse complement strand
GACATCCCGCAGATCATGAGCGTGATGAGCGCGCTGGTGCTGTCCATCCTGATCGGCCTGACCGCAGCGTGGACGCGCGCCAGGACTTTCGCCACCCTGCTGGGCGAGTTCCAGAAGATGGTGCTGCGCATGGTGACGAGCGTGGTCATCCCGCTGCTGCCGCTGTTTATCGCGCTGACCTTCTGCGAGCTGTCCTATCAGGGCACGATCACCAGACAGCTGCCGGTGTTCATCAAGGTCGTGCTGATCGTTATGGTGGGCCATTATATCTGGCTCGCGGTGCTGTATGCAGTAGGCGGCGCGTATTCCCGCTCCAACCCGCTGCGCGTGTTGCGCAACTACGGCCCGGCTTACCTGACTGCGGTGGGCACGATGTCCTCGGCCGCGACGCTGGCAGTTGCGCTGCGCTGCGCGAAAAAGTCCGAGCCGCCGCTGCGCGATGATATGGTGGATTTCGGCATCCCGCTGTTTGCCAATATCCATCTGTGCGGATCCGTGCTGACCGAGGTGTTCTTCGTCATGACGGTCTCGCAGATCCTGTACGGCTATATCCCGTCGCTTTCGTCGATGGTGCTGTTCTGCCTGCTGCTCGGCGTGTTCGCCATCGGTGCGCCCGGCGTGCCGGGAGGCACGGTCGTGGCCTCGCTCGGCCTGATCACGGGCGTGCTGGGCTTCACGGATACGGGCACGGCGCTCATGCTGACCATCTTCGCTTTGCAGGACAGCTTCGGCACGGCCTGCAACGTGACCGGCGACGGCGCGCTCACCATGATCCTGACCGGCTATGCCAACAAGCATAACATCCCCGAGCAGGACCTGAGCTTCGACCTGTAAACAACCGAAAAAACGACCGCCCCTTTTGCGTGCTGCAAAAGGGGCGGTTTTGTGCTTTTCAGTGCTTTTCCTGCGGCGCGGAAGCGGCAGGCTGCGCGGCAAAGGTCGCGCGGTACAGGGTCGGGGTCATGCCGACCAGCTTTTTGAAGGAGCTGTAAAAATAATTGCGGTTGAAAATGCCGACCAGCCCGGCGATGTCGCTGATCGTGTGGTCCGAGATCAGAAGCAGGTACTGCGCCTCCCCGATGCGCCGCTGGATCAGGTACTGGATGGGGGAGAGGTCGAACACCGGCTTGAAGATGTGGATGATGTGGCTGTGCGTCAGGTGGAAGGCTGCGGACAGGTCGGCGAGCGAGATGTCCTCGCGGAAATGCTCGTCGAGATAGGCGAGGATCTGCGCAGGCAGCGTGTTGGGATGGAGCGGGCTGAGCTGGATGCTGGGCAGGACGCGCAGCTGGATGAGCAGCGCTTCGAGCAGCTTATCCTTTGCGGGGGACAGGATGGCGGGGTTCTGCACCAGCTTGAGGATGGACAGTACATCGCTGTGCGAGCGGACCGAGAACAGCGTGCAGTCCGGCAGCTCCTCCGGAGCGGGGGCGACGGTAAAGTACAGCGTGGTCAGGTGGGTGCGCTCCGCGCTGGGGATGACTGCGTGGCACAGCTGCGGCGGGAACAGGATGAGGTCACCGGCCTCTGCATTATAGGCGCCGCCGTTGACGTAGAACAGCACGTTGCCCCGGTGGATGACCGCCATGCACCAGATATCGGGAAGCGACTGGAAAAAACGGGGCAGCGATTCGGCCGAGTCGATCAGCTGGATCAGCCGGGCCTGTGGGGATGACGGAAGGGTTTCAGACATAGGGGCTCCTTTGCATCACAGCAGGTTATCGATATTGTAGCGGAACAGCACACGGATATCCGTGTAATAGAACTTTTTGTCCGGATAATGCCGCAGATGGATGAAATCCGAAAGCAGCTGCATGGGCAGGGTGCCCTGCATCTCGGCATCCTGCCCGAGCACAAAATCAATCACCCCTTGGCGCGCATACTCCAGATTGGAGGCGATTTCATCGTGAAGGATCAAATGCACCTTGCCTGCAAGGCCGGTTTCAATCAGCGCACGGCATGCGCCCTCATAGCCGGATGTAATGGCGTAGATCCCTGCGATATCCGGATGCGTGCGCAGCAGCTGCAGGGTGGCGCGGTAGGTGCACTCGATGTCGTCGTCATTGGCGGCATGCGTGACCAGAAGCTGCATATCCGACGGCTGGGAGCAAAGCTCAAGCTGGAAGCCGCGCAGACGGTCGGTATAGGCGCTGTGGTTTTCCGAGGGGCCGACAATGGGCGATATCAGACCGTGTCCGCCGGTGGCGAGCCGCATCAGCGCAGCGGCGGTGCGGCCGGCAGCGGCGCTGTCCTGACCGACATAGCAGATGCGGCGGCTTTCCGGCAGATCGGTGTTGAATGTAATAATGGGGAGGGATTTCTTTTCAGCCAGCTCGTTCAGACGGTTTTCCACCAGATAGCTGTTGAGCGGCATGATGGCGAGGCCATCGATCCTGTGGTTATCGACAAGATCGTCTATCATGCGGACCTGCTCGACCGGATCGAGCGAGCGGGACAGGCGGAAGATGGTATCCGTGCTGAATACGGATAGCTGCTGCGCCTCGCGGCGGCATGCCTCGAGCAGAACCTGTACAAAACCGTTCTGTACCGAGTGGAGCACCACGCCGATGCGGATGGGATGGGCGGCGCGGGAAAGCGCCATGCCGGCCCGGTTGGGGGTATATCCGTATTCGGCAGCGACCTTTTTGATCTGCTCCGCAACGGCCGGGCGGACATTCCCTTTATTATGCAGCGCACGGTCGACCGTGCCGCGCGAAACACCGCAGAGTTCGGCGATTTGGTTGATGGTGATAGCCAATTCACACACCCCGATTCCGTGAAAGATTTTATTTCTCGCTGGAATTTTGATTAAATTGTAACATATAAGGGCGATAAAGTCTACAATTCAAGAAAAAATAATCTATTTATTAAATTGTGCTCGTGCACGGAAATGAAATTTATTTTTCAGAAAAAACGGACGGTAGACTGCGCGGGGGAAGAACTGCATGACACATAAATGGCGAATATAAAGTGCAGAATTTTGAAAAAATAACGAAAAACCGCAATAAAAACGAGAAAATAGGGAAAACGGCATGGTATGTATGGCGCTGCGGCCGCGAAGGGAAAAACAGCAGCGTAAGTCCGGTATTTTTGCATAACTGCATGGGAGGCCGGACTGTCAATCTCATCAGGATTACAATTTTGTGTAGTCATCATGTGAAATAAGGGGCGGGATTCCCTGTGCAGTTTGGGGAAAATGGAAAAAAGGGTTGACGGCAGGGTGGAAATGGTATAAAACTAAAGCATGACAAGCGGAAATGTCGCGTTCCAAAAACCGTGAACGCGCACGGAGCTTGAAAAACCGAAGAGAAAGTTGAGGGAGAAAACATGAAAAAAAGACTTCTTGCAGCATTGATGACCTCGGCGATGATGGTTTCCATGCTCGCGGGCTGCGGCAGCACCAGCGGCGAGACCACTGCTCCGGAGGGCGGCGAGACCGCTGAGAGCGGCGACGGCTACAGCATGACGCTGATCATGTCGCTGCGCGACGAGTTCCTGAGCACGCTGGAAGCCGGCGCACAGGCTGCGGCGGAAGAGGCGGGCGTCACCCTGGCAACGCAGGATGCGCAGAACGACACCGGCAAGATGCTCCAGTTCATCGAGTCTGCACGCAATGCGGGTGACGATGCAGTTCTGATCAACCTGGTTGACGCGGCTACCGCACAGCAGTGCATCGAGGCGGCCGGCGACATGAAGGTCGTATTCGTTAACCGCGTACCGGAGGACACCTCCGTGCTGACCGCAGGAAGCTCCGCAGCCGTTGTTTCCAACGAGAACCAGTCCGGCGGCTATCAGGGCGAGTTCCTCGCTAACTACTTTAAGGAAAAGGGCCAGACCGATGTTCGTTACCTGATGCTCCAGGGCACGCTGGGTCTGGTACATACCGAGCAGCGTTCGGCTTCCGTTATCCAGGCGATGAAGGACGGCGGCCTCAACCCGATCGAAGCGGCGGCTCCGCTGGTAGCCGACTATGACCGCGCAGTAGCGATGGATATGATCTCCCCGCTGCTGACCACCACTGAGTTCGACTGCATCATCGCCAACAACGACGCGATGGCGCTCGGCGCTGTGGAAGCGATGACCGCACAGGGCCTTGACCCGACCTCGATCCCGATCGTCGGCATTGACGCAACGGTTGACGGCGTTCAGGCGATCAAGGACGGCACGCTCGCAATGACCGTGTTCCAGGATGCAAACGGCCAGGGCTACGGCGCTGTACAGGCGGCTGTTAACCTGATCGAGGGCAACGCGATCAACGACGGCACCGATTACGAGACCGACGAGACCGGCAACATCGTATGGGTTCCGTTCGAGCCTGTCACTGCGGAGAATGTCGCAGACTACGAATAAAACACACGACGGCATTGGGAAAGGGACATTTTAATATGTCCCTTTCCTAAAACAAAAAACGCAGAGATATTGGGGTGAAAAGCAGTGAGTCAAGAGTATATCCTGGAGATGACCGATATCGTCAAGGATTTCCCCGGCGTGCGTGCACTCAAGGGCGTGCAGCTCAAAGTGCGCCCGGGTACCGTCCACACCCTGATGGGCGAGAACGGCGCGGGCAAGTCGACGCTGATGAAATGCCTGATCGGTATCCATCCGCCTACCTCGGGCAAGATCATATTTGAAGGCAAAGAGGTCCGTTTTAAGAATACACTGGAAGCGCTCAACTCGGGTATTTCCATGATCCATCAGGAGCTTTCGCCTGTTCCGGAGCGAAGCGTCTGTGAAAACCTTTGGTTGGGGCGCGCACCCCGCAAGGGCCTGATCGTCGATCATAAGAAAATGCGCAACGACAGCATTGAGCTGTTCAAGAAACTGAATCTGGATGTCGATCCGGATGAGAAGATGGGCAACCTCACGGTTGCAAAGATGCAGATGGTGGAGATCGCCAAGGCGGTTTCCTATGACAGCCGCATCGTCATCATGGACGAACCGACTTCGTCCCTGACCGACGCGGAGGTAGAGCACCTGTTCCGCATCATCGCGGAGCTGAAGGCGAAAAACGTAGCAATCATCTATATTTCCCATAAGATGGACGAAATTTTCCGCATCTCGGACGATATCACCGTCTATCGCGACGGCGAGTACATCACGACCGACCGTGCGGAGAATCTGAACGTCGATAAGGTGATCCAGTTGATGGTAGGCCGCGAGGTAACATCGATGTTCCCCAAGGTGGACTGCCCGATTGGAGACACTGTTCTGAAAGTTGAAAACCTGTCGGCCGGACGCGCTGTAAAGAATGTCTCGTTCGAACTGCACCGCGGCGAGATTCTGGGCATGGCCGGGCTGGTAGGCGCAGGACGTACCGAAACAGCAGAGGCCATTTTTGGCATGCGCACGGTAACCGGCGGCAAGATCTTCAAGGACGGCAAGGAGCTGCATATCAAGTCACCTGAGGACGCGATCGCCAACAAGATCGGCCTGCTGACCGAGGACCGCCGCGGCAACGGTATCGTCGGCCTGCTGAGTGTAAAGGACAACACGGTGCTGGCAAACCTGAAAAAATACGGTTTCCCGCTCAATCATAAAAAGGTGCGCGAGGACACCGAGGAATATGTAAAGAAGCTGAATACAAAAACGCCGTCGATCGACACCCCGATCCAGAACCTGTCGGGCGGCAACCAGCAGAAGGTCCTTGTAGGCCGCTGGCTGCTGACCGATCCGGATGTCCTGATCGTAGACGAGCCGACCCGCGGCATCGACGTAGGCGCAAAGGCAGAGATCCATTCGCTGATCACCAAGCTGGCGGGCGAGGGCAAGGCCATCATCATGATCTCGAGCGAGCTGCCGGAGGTCATGGGCATGTCCGACCGCATCGTCGTTATGCACGAGGGCACGATGACCGCCATCGTGGACCGCAAGGACTTCTCGTCCGAACTGATTCTCAAATACGCCACCAGCGAGGACATGGGTAAGCTCTTTGACCTGGAGGCCAACGGCTACTTCTACACCCGCCTCCAGAACCCCACCAACGACTATGTGGCCGCCAAGATCTGCGAGCTGGAGGGCGGCACCGCCGCCATGCTCACCTCTTCCGGCCAAGC
>USLE01000091.1 GCA_900555465.1 uncultured Butyricicoccus sp. | reverse complement strand
ACCAGGCCGCTGCCGACGTTGCAGGCCAGCTGGTCAGCCGTTACGGTAAACTTCTTTTCGCCTTTGATGCCAATTTCCATTGTGTGCCTCCCTGATTCAAATGGAGAATGTAGAATGGATAATGGAGAATTATTTCGCCGTGGGATGCTTTCCTTCTCCATTTTCCATTATGGATTTTCATTCACCAGAATTGGAGAATGTAGAATGGAGAGTTGAGAATTGCGGAATCGCGCTGCCCGCGATGATTGAACCGCCTCGCGGCCCGCGTTTTCATTCTCCATTTTCCATTGTCCATTCTTAATTGTCTTACTTCTTGGGCTTGAGCTCGGTCATGCCGCCCATATACGGCTGGAGCGGCTGCGGGATGGCAACCGTGCCGTCCGCGCGCAGGTTGTTCTCAAGGAACGCGATCAGCATACGCGGGGGCGCGACAACCGTGTTATTGAGGGTGTGCGCAAAGTACAGCTCCTTCGGGTTCTCCTTGCTGCGCACGCGGATGCCCAGACGGCGCGCCTGCGCGTCGCCCAGATTGGAGCACGAACCGACCTCGAAGTACTTCTTCTGGCGCGGCGACCATGCCTCTACGTCGCAGGACTTGACCTTGAGGTCCGCGAGGTCACCCGAGCAGCACTCGAGCGTGCGCACCGGGATATCCAGCGAGCGGAAGAAGTCGACCGTGTTGTTCCACAGCTTGTCGTACCACATCGGGGACTCCTCGGGCTTGCAGACCACGACCATCTCCTGCTTCTCGAACTGGTGGATGCGGTATACGCCGCGCTCCTCGATGCCGTGCGCACCGACTTCCTTGCGGAAGCAGGGCGAATAGCTGGTCAGGGTCTGCGGCAGGGTCTCCTCGTCGTTGATGGTGTCGATGAACTTACCGATCATGGAGTGCTCGGAGGTGCCGATCAGGTACAGGTCCTCGCCCTCGATCTTGTACATCATGTTCTCCATTTCCTTGAAGGACATAACGCCCTTGACCACGTCGCCGTGGATCATAAACGGCGGGATATAGTAGGTGAAGCCGCGGTCGATCATGAAGTCGCGCGCATAGGACAGGATGGACGAGTGCAGGCGCGCGATATCGCCCTTGAGATAGTAGAAGCCGTTGCCCGAGGTGCGGCGCGCAGCGTCCAGATCGATGCCGTCAAAGGACTCCATGATGTCCACATGGTAGGGGATCTCATAATCCGGTACAACCGGATCACCAAATTTTTCCAGCTCTACATTTTCCGAATCGTCCTTGCCGATCGGGACAGAGGGATCGATGATGTTCGGGATGACCATCATGCGGTTCTTGACCTCCTCCGCGAAGGTCTTTTCATCCGCCTCGAGCTTCTCCATTTCGTCCGCCATTGCCTTGACCTCGGCCTTGACCTTTTCGGCCTCTTCCTTCTGGCCCTTGGCCATCAGGCCGCCGATCTCCTTGGACTTCTTGTTGCGCTGTGCGCGCAGCTCGTCGCAGCGGGTCTTGGCTGCGCGGAACTTGGCGTCAAAGTCGATGACCTCGTCCACGAGCGGCAGCTTCTCATCCTGAAACTTCTTCTTGATGTTCTCCTTGACTGCTTCCGGGTTCTGGCGGACAAATTTGATATCCAGCATAATCTTTGTTTTCTCCTTCTATATATCTTTTATTTTTACTCTTGGATTTCTGCCATAGCCTGCGAGTCGGGCAGATCGATCTGCTCCCGAACCGCCCTGAACAGCTGGTTGATATCCGTGTCGAAGGCGTCCTCTGCGGCAGTGCCCAGCAGGCGGTCTTCCTCGTATTCTGCGACCAGCTTGTCGTATTCGGCCTGCGCCTCTGTGTAATCACCCGCAAGCAGCTGTGCATTGATGCGGGCCAGGCTGGCGTATACCTCGCGCTCCTCTGCGAGTCTGGTCGCAGCGGAGACGATATCCGTCTTGGCCTGTTCCGTGCCGATCACGGTGCGGACCTCCTCGACCACCTTGGTCAGCTCGTCATACTGCGTTTGCAGCTCTTCGACTTTCTGCGTCGCGCCCTGCGCCACGGTCTGCTGCTCGCTCAGCTGGTCGGTCAGCGTATCGACCTGCCGGTCGGCGCGCGCCTGCGCGACGTAGCTGATCAAAATCAGCGCGATCGCGACCGAAAACAGGCCCACGATATAAAAGGTAAGCGTGGTGCGGCTGAGCTTTTTCTCAGGCTTGTTCTGCTCAGGCTTGTTGTTCTGCTCGTCCATTGGCTTCCTCCTTTATACGCGCAGGCCGCGCAGCGCGTCGATCAGGCGTTCCAGATCGTCCGCGCCGTAGTATTCCAGCGTGAGCTGGCCGCTGTTTTTGCCCTGCTGGATGCTGATTTTGCGTCCCAGCACGCCTTCCAGCTCTTTTTCCACATCCGCGACGTAATCCACGGAAAATCCCTGCGGCTGCGGCTTTTGCACGGGCTTTTTGTTCAGGCGCTTGGCAAGGGCTTCCGCCTGGCGGACGCTCATGCCGACCATCTGCCGGGCCGCGTCGATGCGCTTGTCCTCCTCCTGAACGGCGAGCACAGCGCGCGCATGGCCGCCGGACAGCTTGCCCTCTGCTACCATTGTGCGCACCTCGTCCGGCAGGCCGAGCAGGCGCAGCGCATTTGCCACCGCGGACCGCGATTTGACCACGCGGTGCGCGACCTCTTCCTGCGTCATGCCGAACTGCTGCATGAGCAGCTCATATCCCTCGGCTTCCTCGATCGGGTTGAGGTCCTGCCGCTGGAGGTTCTCGATCAGAGCGAGCTCCATGACCTCGCTCTCCCCTGCCTCGAGCACCATTGCGGGGATCTCTTTCAGCCCTGCGAGGCGGGCGGCACGCCAGCGGCGCTCGCCGGCAATGATCTGGTAATAGCCGTCCTTTTCGCCGCGGCGCACGGTGATCGGCGTAATCACGCCGTGCAGGCGGATGCTCTCCGCCAGCTCCTCGAGCGCCTGCTGGTCAAAGACCTTGCGCGGCTGGTTGGGATTGGGCTCGACTTTGGACAGGGCGAGCTGCGTGACGCTGTCGGTCGCGCCGGCAGCGCTTAAGTCCGACACATCGCCGCCGAACAGGTTGGACAGGCCGCCGCCCAACCCTTTTTTGGTTGACGCCATCAGCCTCTCCCCTTTCTTGCGTTCTTCTTTAATATCTCATCCGCAAGCGCCAAATATGCCTCCGCGCCGCGGCACATCCGGTCGTAATCCGTGATCGGCTTGCCGTGGCTGGGCGCCTCGCTGAGGCGCACGTTGGGCGGCACGACCGACGAGAATACCTCGCCCGGGAAGTGCTTTTTGACCTCCTCGACCACCTGAATGGACAGGTTGGTGCGGCCGTCAAACATGGTCAGCAGCACGCCCTCGAGCACAAGCGCGGGGTTCATCGCCTTTTTGACCATGCGCACCGTGGTCATCAGCTGGCTCAGGCCCTCGAGCGCGTAATATTCGCACTGGAGCGGTACCAGAAAGCTGTCTGCGGCGCACAGGCAGTTGAGCGTCAGCAAACCGAGCGACGGCGGACAGTCGATGAAGATGTAGTCATAATCCTCCCGCACGCGATCGAGCACGCTGCGCAGGCGCCTTTCGCGGTCGTCCATCGCGATCAGGTCGAGCTCCGCGCCCGCCAGATTGACGTTCGCGCCGATCAGGTCGACCCACTTGGTCGAGACGATCGCGGACTTGACATCCGGCTCGTCCGCGACGATCAGGTCGTAGATCGAGGTCTCAAGTGACCGCGGATCCACGCCGAAGCCCGATGTTGCATTGCCCTGCGGGTCAAAGTCGCATAACAGGACGCGCTTGCCGCGCTCGAACAGCGCGGCTGCGAGGTTGATGGCTGTTGTTGTTTTTCCCACGCCGCCTTTTTGGTTGGCGAACGCGATTATTTTGCCCATAATGGTTCCCTCTTGTCCCAGATGAATTTTCCTACGGGAATCATTATAGCACACACGTGGGAGAAAGCAAAGGAAATCACGAAAATTTCATTAATGTTTCACGTGAAACACAAAGGGAGCTGCAAAAAATAGCAGCTCCCCTTCCTTATGCAATTGTTTCACGTGAAACACAAACGAGCCTCACGCCCGTGCGTGCGGAATGTTGATGGTGAGCGTCAGCCCGTCGTCGCTCTCCTGCTGTTCGACGGTTGCGCCGATGCCCGAGTCCACCATGACGCCGACCGCCCGGTTGAGCGTGTTGAGGAAAAATCGCACATCCTTGATCAGCCGCACGACCTTGCGCTCCTGCGTGACAGGCTCGGTCTCCTTTTCCTTCAGCAGGTCGTCGATATACTGCTCCGAGCGGCTGACGTTCAGATCGTGCTCAATGATGTACTTGGTCGCGTTGATGCGGTCCTCCTCGCTCTCCAAACGGAGCAGGCAGCGGGCATGCCGCTCGGTCAGGTTGGCGCTGCGGATCAGCTCCATGTTCTGCTGTGACAGCCGCAGCAGGCGCAGCTTGTTGGCGACGGCGGACTGCGTCTTGCCGACCTTGCGCGCGGCTTCCTCCTGCGTCAGGCCGTACTGGTCGATCAGGCGCTTGAAGCCGTAGGCCTCTTCAAAGAAATCCAGATCGCGGCGCTGAAGGTTCTCCACGAGCGCAATCGCGGACGAGTCCTGATTGTCCGCCGAGATCACCAGACAGGGCACATCATTCAGCCCCGCCACACGCGCGGCGCGCAGCCGCCGCTCCCCTGCCACGAGCTCATACCCGCCGCCCGGCGCGCGCCGCACGGTCAAGGGATTGAGCACCCCGTACTGCCGGATGCTCTCCGCAAGCTGGGCGATCGCCTCCGGGTCAAAATACTTGCGCGGCTGGTTGGGATTGCGTGCGATCTCGCTCACACGGATGCGCCGCAGACTGCGGTCCTCTTTGCCGGAAACCAAGGTCAAAACCGACATCATAACTGTTCCTCCTTTTTGTCTCCGGCAGCGCCGGAAATCATCTTGGCTATGTCCTTCGGTAATAGATTACCATATTATTACATTTTGGCAAGCAAAATCGACCGCAAAACCTGCCTGATTCGACTTTCATCTGTCATTTCCAACGGCGAAACGCACATTTCCACCTATTTTCGGACAAAAAATAACCCTCTGTAATTTCCGTACAGAGGGTTACAAATTGTTATAACAATCGCCTTACAGCGGCGCGGACTGGATTTTCTTGAACCGCCGCGGGTACTGCGCCGGGGTCTGGGCGGTCTTGTGCAGGCGAACGATCACGCGCTCCACCCCGTCATGCGGCACGGTGTAGTGCAGCAGCGTGGGCGCCGCCGCGCCCAGCACCTCGATCGCGTTGGCGGCCGCCGCGATCTCGTCACCGCAGTCCGCGGCCTTCATCGCATAGAACGTGCCGCCCACCTTGACCATCGGCAGCGCGAACTCGCACAGCGTGCGCAGCTCGGCCACGGCGCGCGAAGTCGCCGCGTCAAAGCGCTCGCGGTGCGCGGCGGCGAATTCCTCCGCGCGGGCGTGGACCGCGGTGCAGTTGGTCAGGCCCAGCGCGTCGATGACCTCATTCAAAAAGTCCACGCGCTTGCGCAGCGCGTCCAGCAGGACGAACTCGGTCCCCGGGCAGAGGATCGCGAGCGGCATGCCCGGGAAGCCCGCGCCCGTGCCCACATCGAGCACGCTGCCGCCCTGCTGCATGAGCGGCGCGAGCGCGGCGCAGTCCAGAAAATGCCGGGTGACCACCTCGGCCGGCTCGGTGACTGCGGTCAGGTTCATGACCTTGTTCTTCTCGAGCAGCATGGCGGAAAATTCCATCAACTCATCCACAGCCTGTGGAGGAAAACCCGGCGCGGCCAATTGCAGGCCGGATTCGAGCAGCTGATATTCAGTCATGCCTTGTCCTCCTTCCAGCGTGTTTCCATGTAGATCATCAGCGCGGTGATGTCCGCGGGTGATACGCCCGAGATGCGCGCGGCCTGCCCGAAGTTGATGGGCTTGACCGCGTTCAGCTTCTGCCGCGCTTCCAGTCGGATCGAATCGATGCTGTTGTAGTCCAGCGCAGGCGGCAGCGGGCGGCTTTGCAGCTTGCGGTACTGCTCGACGTCCTTTTCCTGCCGGCTGATATAGCCCGCATACTTGATGCGGATCTCGACC
>USLE01000090.1 GCA_900555465.1 uncultured Butyricicoccus sp. | reverse complement strand
GCGGAAAAGCTGTTCGGCATGGGCTGCCGCCGCACGCTCGTCCGTGCAGCCGGTCACAAACTCGACCTCGTCGTCCGACAGCTTGACCAGATCGGCCAGCGGCAGGAACTCCCGGATCGCCGCCTGACAGTCCGCCGGGCTGTCCCACAGCGGCAGGCGGACGTTCGGGTCGAACGAGATCAGCGCGCCGGCCTGCTTTGCCAGCGCGACCGCCCTGCGGTGCGCCAGCCGCACCGGCCAGTCCACCAGATCGACCGAGCAGAAATGCAGCGCCGCGCAGTCCGCGAACATCTCCGGCACGATCTGCCCCTCCTCGAGAAACAGGTCGGCCGAGGGGTTGCGGAAAAAGGAAAACTCGCGGTTGCCGGTCGCATCCAGCGAGACGAACGCAAGGCCGGTGTTGGCCCGCCCGGTGCGGAACACCCAGGACGTATCCACCCCGTTTGACCGCAGCACCTTGAGGATATGCGTGCCGAACGCATCCTCGCCCACCTGCGAGATCATTGCCGCGTTTCCGCCCAGCCGCGCGACCGCTGCCGCGACATTGGCGGGCGCACCGCCCGCCACGCGCTCGAAGTGCGTCACCTCGTCGAGCGCACAGCCCTTCTGCTGCGGGACAAAGTCGATCAGCAGCTCGCCGATCGCAACCACCTTTTTCATGCGTTTTCCTCCAAAATATATTGGTAAATTGCCTGCTTTACGCCGTCCTCGGTATTGCTGCCCGTGCATACGTCCGCCGCAGCGCGGATATGCGGCGCAGCGTTTGCCATCGCCACGCCCAGACCCGCCATGCGCAGCATGGTCAGGTCGTTATCGCTGTCGCCGATCGCCATGACCGCGTCCATGCCGATGCCAAGCCGGGCCGCCAGCTGCGCGAGGCCCTGTCCTTTGTGCACGCCCTTGCAGTTGATCTCCACGTTTTTGAGCGCGCCGCCGTACATGACGGACGGCGCCATCTCAAACAGGCCGGTCTGCTCGAGCGTCTGTATCATCCGATCGACCACTTCGGGGTCGAGGTCGTGCAGAATCGCCTTGAGGATGCGGCCATCCTCTCTGTCCAGCAGGGCGCGCCATTTGTCCCAGCTGTCGATGAAGAAATACCCCTCTGCCGTTTCGTCCAGCGATGTTGTGCCGCGTTTCCGGATCTCCTCCAGGAAACGCAGGAACTCCCTGCCGTAATACAGGCTGCCGCCCGTATACAGGCAGGGGTCGGTGTCAAACTGCGCGCAGATTGCAAACACCGCCTCGCACCGCTGCCGGTCGAGCCCGTTGAAGGTAAGCTGTACACCGTCCGACAGGCGCTCAGCCGCCGCGCCGTTTGCGATGACAATCCAATCCGCCGGCGCTTCCAGCTGGCTGTTAAACACACGGCTTTCCGTCAAATTCCGGCCGGTGCACAAAGCGATCTGCACCCCTGCCTGCTGCGCGAGCCGCACTGCGTGGGCGTTGGCTTTTGTGATGCGGCTGGTTTTGTCCAGCAGGGTGCCGTCCAGATCGAGTGCGAGCAGTTTGTATTTTGACATGTGTTCCACCTTTGGTTTTACTGAATTTGCAGCGCGCCCATCGCCCAGATCTCCGCCTGCGCGCCTTCCATCTGTACCCCGCAGGAGGCCGGGTCGGGATAGTACCGCGTGGTCATCACCTGCGCCCCGCCGTTGACGAAGATCTCGAGCGAGGAGGTGTCCGCGAGCACCCGCAGATTTTTAACGGCGTCGACGTCCGCATATCGCACAGTGCGTCCCTCGCCGCCCTGCGCCAGCGTGAGCGAAAGCTGCTGCCCGTCCCATTCTATCACAGCCGCCCCGCGGATGACAAGCCTGCCCGCGGCCTCGGTGCGGCACATCATGTCAAACACCTGCGCCCGCTCGGCTGGAATGCGCTCGCCGCGCAGGGCGCTGACCTCGCGCGCCGGGACGCGCAGCAGGCGTTCGCCGTCGCGTTTGATTTCGCACGGCACGGTCAGGCAGTGCTGCCAGCCCTGCTCGACAGTCGGGTTGGTATACGCCGCGTCCGGCATGCCCATCCAGCCGAACTGCAGGCGGCGGCTGCCGTCCGCAAAGCTCTGCGGCGCATAGAAGTCAAAGCCGCAGTCCAGCTCGCGGAAGTCGCCCAGCGTGTAGTCCCCGCGGAAGTCGCCATACAGCGGGAAATACCCGCAGGAGTACACGTTCTGGTATTGATTGCCCTGCCGGGTCACGCCCTGCGGCGAGCAGACAAGGAACCACTGCCCATCCAGCTCGAACAGGTCGGGGCACTCCCACATGTAGCCGAACTTCTCAGGCGTTGTCAGGGTGTTGATATGCTGCCAGTGCCGCTTGTCCGCGGATTCGTACACCAGCAGCTCGCCGCGGTCGTCTTTGGTGCGCGCGCCGAGCACCATATAATACCTGCCGTCCTGCGCCCAGACCTTGGGGTCGCGCACATGGCAGGTGAGGTCCGCCGGGTAGTCCCTGTTCTCCAGCAGCAGCTCGTTGGACGCGGCCGTCACCCCATCGCGAGAGACGGCGAGCGCGGTGTTATGGCCGCGCCCCGCCGTGATATAGTCGTAATCGCCCGCATACTTGACGTTGCCGGTGTAATAAAGGTACATCGTGCCGTCCTCGACCAGCGCCGAGCCCGAGTACACCCCGTGGATGTCCCACGGCTGATCCGGGTACAGCATGGGCGGCAGCTGCTCCCAGTGCAGCAGGTCGCGACTGCGGTAATGCCCCCACATCTTTACCCCGCCCGTGGGGTCGAACGGGCCGTACTGATAAAACACATGGTACCATTCCCCGCAGCGGCACAGGCCGTTGGGATCGTTGAGCCAGCCGACCGGCGGCATCAGGTGGAACCGCTGACGGTACGGATCGGCCGCGGCGCGCGCGCCGTCCTCCCGCTCGATGCGGCTGACCAGCCGCGCCAGATCGCGCTGCAATGCGTTGCTCATACTCATTTATCTCCTGTCTCTTATCGTGTGAGGGTCATCAGCGTGTCCTTGCCTGCGGTGACCGCGCCGGCCACGCGCTGGGTGTCCGCATAATCGTCCGAATTGGTCACGATCACGGGTGTGATGGTCTTGTAGCCTTCCTTTTCGATCGCCGCGATGTCAAACTCGAGCAGCAGATCGCCCGCTTTGACGCGCTGGCCCTCCTCAACGTGGCCGGTGTAGTGCTTGCCGTCGAGGTTTACCGTGTCGATGCCCACATGGATGAGCAGCTCTGCGCCGTTATCGCACTCGAGGCCGACCGCATGCCCCATGACCGCGGAGACCGTCGCGTCACAGGGTGCGAACACCTTGCCCTCCGAAGGCTTGACCGCAATGCCCTTGCCGAGCGCTTCTGCGGCGAACGCCGGGTCGCCGGTTTCGCTCAGCGGCACCGCCTCGCCTGTCAGCGGCGAAACGATATTTACCTCACCCTGCGGGGCGGGGACTGCCGCCGGTGCAGGCTGTTCCGCAGGCTGCGCCGGCGCGGAAGCTTCTTCCGGCTGCTGTTCCTCCTTGGGCAGGCCGAAGAACCACGAGATCACAAAGGCAACGCCGGTCGCGATCGCGATGGTGATGATGTACTGGATCGGATGGTGCAGGTGCAGCAGGATGCCGAAGATGCCGGTCACGCCCGTGCCGGTCGCGCCCAGGCCAACAATCGAGGCATACAGCGCGCCGCACGCGCCGCCGATCGAGCCGGCGATGAATGGACGGAAAAACCGCAGGTTGACGCCGAAGATGGCAGGCTCGGTGATGCCCATGAACGCGGAGAGCGAAGCGGGCAGCGCCATGCTCTTGAGCTTTTTATTCCGGGTCCTGAGCGCGACCGCGAGCGCCGCGCCGCCCTGCGCGACGTTCGCCGCCGAGGCCAGCGGCAGCCAGTAGGTCAGGCCGTAGGCGCTGAGCTGGCCGAGGTCGATGATGGTATACATATGGTGGATGCCCGAGACGACCGTCGTCGCATACAGGCCGCCCATGATGAATGAGCCGATGCCGAACGGGATGGCGATCAGCCACTGCACGCCGTCAATGATATGGTTTTCCACGGTGGTGAACACCGGGCCGATGACCGCGAGCGTCAGATAACCGGTGACGAACACGCTCACCAGCGGGGTGACGAACAGGTCAAACATCGCCGGCACGATCTTGTGCAGGCGCTTTTCCAGGAAGCACATCACCCACACCGCAATGATAACCGGGATAACATGGCCCTGGTAGCCGACCAGCGGCACTTCGTACAGGCCGAAGAACACTTCCTGCCAGGTCTGCACGCCTTCGGTCGCGACCGTCCATGCGTTCTGCAGGTTGGGATGCAGCATGATCATGCCGATGACTGCGCCGAGGAACGGGTTGCCGCCGAATACCTTGGCCGCGGAGAACGCGATCAGGATGGGCAGAAAGGTATACGCCACGTTGGAAAACAGCTGCGCGAATACGTAAATCGAGCTTGTGGTGTCCAGCTGGATAAACCCGTTGTTTACCATGAAGTTCAAAGACTCCATGATGCCCATCAGGAAGCCGGACGCTACGATCGCCGGGATGATCGGCACGAAGATGTCGCCCAGCGTCTTGATCGCGCGCTGGAACCAGTTGCCCTTGGCCGCGCCCTGCGCCTTGGCCTCGTCCTTGCTGACCGCCGCCGCGCCCGAGAGCGCGATAAACTCGTCATACACCTTGTTGACCGTGCCCGTGCCGAAGATGATCTGGAGCTGGCCCTGCGCCTCAAACACGCCCTGCACGCCGGTCGCGTTTTCCAGCTCTTTTTTGTTTACCTTGCCGTTGTCCGCAATGACAAGGCGCAGGCGCGTTGCGCAGTGCGCCGCGGACACGATGTTGTCCTTGCCGCCGATGTTTTGCAGCACCTCGGAGGCCGCCTTTTTGTAATCCACCTTTTGTTCCGCCCTTTCACATATTTTATGAAATCGATTTCACTTTCTGTCTGTATTATACCGCCGCTGGATCATTTTTGTAAATCCGCAATTTTACCCAAACCTTTCCCGCCAGTTTTGCGCACATCCGCCAATTCCCTCGCGCAGAGCCTGCAATATACACAAAAAAGCCGCCCGCGTTTGACACCCCGGACGGCTCACTGTATTTTCTGTACTTTTCTCAGACCGATTCGCCGCGATGCACCGCAAAGCCCAGCATGAGCTGTTTTTTGCGGTCGATCCCCTGTTCGATGATCTCGAGCAGGTCGCGCGCGGCCTCCTCGCCGCTCGACTGGTAGTAATAGTGCGCAGTCGCAAGCCGCGGCCGCACGAGTTCGCTCAGGCGCGAGTGCCCGATGCCCGCAAGGGCAATATCTGCCGGGATATGCCGTCCATGCTCTTCCAGCCATTTCTTTGCGCCGATCGCTATGGAATCGGTTGCGCAAAAGATACCCTCCATATCCGGCACGCGCGCAAGCAGCCGCTCGGCCGCCGCGTAGCCGCCGTCGATCGAGAAATCGCTCTGCTCCATCCACGCCGGGTCGGGCTCCTGCCCGGCCGCGCGCATGGCCTCCTGCCAGCCTGCGCGCCGCGCCGCGCCCGCCGCCTTGTCGCGCGGGGTGACGCCGATGTAGCCGATGCGCCGCCGGCCGTTTTGCAGCAGCAGCTCGGTGACCGCGCGTGCCGCACCCTCGTCGTCGTGATACACGCAGGACATACCCTCCATGCGCTGGCCCACCAGCACAGCCGGGCAGCCCAGCGCGCCGAGCGCCTGCTTGTGCGCCGCGGACAGGATGGTCGCGACCAGGATCACGCCGTCCACATTGCCGCTGCGGAACACCTCGAGGTATTCCAGCTCCTTTTCCACGCGGTTGTCCGTGTTGGCGAGCAGCAGGCGGTAGCCCTGCTCCTCGAGCACCCGGGAGATGCCCGCCACCACCCGGCTGATGGATTCCGAGTCGATGCGCGGCACGATCACGCCCACCATCCGGCTTTTGCCGGTGCGCAGCGTCTGCGCCTGCTGCGAGGGGACGTAGCCGGTCTCCTCGATCACCCGGCGGATGGCCTCCCGCTTTTCCGAGCTGACATAGCCGTTATTCAAATAGCGCGACACCGCGGCCTTGGAAACGCCCGCGCGGGACGCGATCTCCGCAATGGTCATGGGGTTATTTCCTCCTCTTCATCTGTTCATTCGCGCAGCAGTGCGCGGCGGGCGCGGTAATCCGG
>USLE01000089.1 GCA_900555465.1 uncultured Butyricicoccus sp. | reverse complement strand
CGTTCATAATTCGATCCCCTTCCGCGCGCCGATGCCCTTGTCAAACGGGTGGCGGCGCTTTACCATTTCCGTGATATAGTCCGCGCGCGCCTGCAGCGCTTCGGACGGATTGCGGCCGGTCAGCACGACCTCGAGGTCATCCGGCTTGCCGTCCAGAAACGTGAGCAGCTCGTCCTCCGGCAGGAACCCGCAGGAGACCGCGGCGCACACCTCGTCCAGCACGAGCAGGGTCGCGCCCTCGCGCACGGCAAAGCCGGTCGCGGCGGCGAACGTGCGGCCGATCGCGGCGCTGCACTGCTGCTTTTCCTCCTCGGTCATCTGGAAGGAGAACTTGCCGCAGGGGTTGGCCGCCAGCATGGTGACGTTTTCCAGCTTAGCCAGCGCGCGGCACTCGCTCGAGGTGCCGTCCTTTAAAAACTGCGCGAGCACCACCTTGCCGCCAAAGCCCGCGTGGCGCACGGCAAGCCCGACCGCGGCGGTCGTTTTGCCCTTGCCTTCGCCGCAGTAGATGTGAATCAATCCGGTTTCGCTCATTCTTTGCCCTCCAGTATCCGGTAAACCATGTCCATATCGAGCGACTGCCGCACGGTGTCCGCGAGGCGGTCGTACTGTTCTTCCTTATATTGCGCGGTGTCGTACGCGGTATCCGCGAGCGTGATGCCTTTGCGCGCGGCCAGCGCCTGCGCAAGTGCCAGCGCAACGCCCGGCGCGTCAAATACGCCGTGCAGGTAGGTGCCGTAGGCGTTTTCGGCCTGGCAGCCGTCCTCGATGGGCGTCTGACCCGCGCGGGAGAGCTGCACGAGCGGCTTTGCGTCCGCCGCGCGCGTGGTCTCGCCCATGTGGATTTCGTAGCCCGTGACCGGCATACCGGACAGCGGCGCCAGCAGGCCGGAAAGCGCGCCCAGCGTGCCTTCCGACTGCACAGTGGTCTTTTTCGGCCGGAACACCGTGTCGATCGGCAGCAGGCCCATACCGCGCAGACTGCCGCCGCCCTCCGCGCCCTCGGGGTCGGAGACCGACTGCCCCATGATCTGGTATCCGCCGCACACGCCGAACACCGGCGTGCCCGCCGCGTTCTGCTTTAAGATCTGCGCCTCCATGCCGCTCTCGCGCAGCCATTTGAGGTCGCCCAGGGTGGACTTGGTGCCCGGCAGGATGATGAGGTCCGCGCCCTCGAGCTGGGCGGGCTTGTCCGCATAGGACACGCCCACGCCCGGCACGCGGGAAAGCGCCGAGAAATCCGTAAAATTCGACAGCCGCGGCAGCCGCACGACCGCGATGCGGATCTGCGAAACGCTGCCCGTGCTGTCCAGCCGTTCGGACAGGCTGTCCTCGTCGTCAATGTCGAACTTGCCGTACGGCACCACACCGACCACCGGCTTGCCGGTCAGCTCCTCGAGCTGGGCAAGGCCGGGGCGCAGGATCTCCACGTCGCCGCGGAATTTGTTGATGATCAGGCCGCGGATGCGCGCCTGCTCGTCCTCCTCAAGCAGCTTTACCGTGCCGTAGAGCGAGGCGAACACGCCGCCGCGGTCGATGTCGCCCACGAGCAGCACGGGCGCGTCCACGAGCTTTGCCAGCCCCATGTTGACGATGTCGTCCTGCTTGAGGTTGATCTCCGCCGGGCTGCCCGCACCCTCGATCACGATGATGTCGTATTCGGCTGCAAGGCTGTCATACGCCTCTTTGACCACCGGGATGAGCGCCCGCTTGTCTCCCCAGTATTCGCGCGCCGTGCGGTTGCCGCGCGCTTCGCCCATCACGATCACCTGCGAGCCGACATCGCTCGTCGGCTTGAGCAGCACGGGATTCATGCGCGCGTCGGGCGCAATGCCGGCCGCCTCGGCCTGCACGACCTGCGCGCGGCCCATCTCCTTGCCGTCCGCAGTGATAAAGGAGTTGAGCGCCATGTTCTGCGCCTTGAACGGCGCGACCGAATGGCCGTCCTGCCGGAAAATGCGGCAGAGCGCCGCGCACAGCAGGCTTTTGCCCGCGTTCGAACAGGTGCCCTGCACCATGATACACTTTGCCATCAGTATCCCTCCTGTATGCTGTCCAGCGCGGCGAGCAGCCGCGTGGTGTCTTCCCGTGTTTTGACCGCGGTGCGGTAATACCCTGCGCCCAGCCCGCGGTAGTTCGCGCAGCTGCGGATGAGCACGCCGCACGCGGCGAGCTTGTCCCGCAATTCGCTGTCCGCCGACCGGAACAGCAGGAAATTCGCCTCGCCCGGGTACACGGTCAGCCCGTGCCGGGTGAGTTCTTCTGTCAGATATGTGCGCTCCTGCGCGATGCGCGCTGCGGTCTGCGCCGCGTACTCCGCCTCGCCCGCGGCCGCCGCCGCGCACGCCTGCGCGATGACCGACACGTTCCACGGCTGGCCCGCGCGGTACAGCCCCTCGATAAGGTCGGTGTTCGACGTCATGCACCAGCCGAACCGCACGCCCGGCACGGCGTACATCTTGGTATACGCCCGCAGGATCACCAGCTTGGGATAGTCTGCGAGCCGGGCTTTCAGCGTGTGCCGCGCGCCGTCTGTCAAGAAGTCGTTAAAGCACTCGTCCACGATGAGCCAGATATCGTTTTTCGCACACTTTTCCACAACCCTGTGCAAAAGCTGCGGCTCGATCGTGCGCCCGGTCGGGTTGTTGGGGTTGCACAGATAGACCGCGTCGATTTCCGGCGTGATGTCCAAAAGGATCCGCTCGGTCACCGCGAAGCCCTCGTCCTCCCGCAGCAGATGGACGCGGAGAGCCGTGCCCGCGAGCGTGCGCTCGTACTCCGCGAAGGTGGGCGCGGTCAGCAGCGCGGTCTTTGGCCGCAGCACGGCCGCGAGCCGGTCGAGCACATCCGCCGCGCCGTTGCCGCAGTAGAGCCAGTCCGGGTCGACGCCCTCCGCTGCGCCGATCGCGCGCCGCGCCGCGCGGCAGAACGGGTCCGGGTAGCGCGTACAGTCCTCGACCGCATCGTGCATGGCCTGTTTTACCCTTTCAGGAATCCCGAACGGGTTGATGTTCGCAGAAAGGTCGAGCGGCGCGCCGCCGTAGGCTTCCGCGTAAGAATACACATCCCCGCCGTGTACATATTCGGGCATGGCCGTCCTCCTTTCCCGTCAGCCGAACGGCGGCCAGTCCACGGTCAGCCGGATGACCGCGCACAGCACGAGCGCGAGCACGCTCGCCGCGGTCATCAGGTCGATCGACCGCAGGATATCCCCGCGGTTGATTTCCCGGTCCGGGTCGCCGAACGCCGCCTTTTTCACTGTTTTGCCGAAATAGCTTGCATCCCCGCCGAGCTGCACATGCAGCGCGCCCGCGCAGACTGACTCGGTTTGCCCCGCGTTCGGGCTTTTGTGCCCGTTTCGGTCGCGGCGGTAGATGCGCAGCGCGTTGCGGTTGTCCAGATGCAGCATGCCTGCGCCCGCGATCATGCAGGCCGCGGTCAGCCGCGCGGGGATAAAGTTGAACACATCGTCCATCCGGGCGGAAAACTTGCCCAGATATTCGTACTTGTCGTTGTGGTAGCCGACCATCGAGTCCAGCGTGTTGACCGCTTTGTAGAGAAAGCCCAGCGGCGCGCCGCCGATCAGCATGAAAATCATGGGCGAGACCACGCCGTCGGTCGTGTTCTCCGCCACGGTCTCGACCGCAGCCTTGATGACGCCTTCCTTGTCGAGCGCCCCCGTGTCACGGCCAACGTACATCGCGACCGCCTTGCGGCCCGCGTCGAGCGATTCGTCCAGCGCGGAATACACATGCACGCCCGCGTCCGCAAGGCTCTTGCGCGCGAACAGCGTCCAGCACAGCAGCGCCTCCACGCCAAAACCCAGCCAGAAGTGCACGTCCCGCAGCCAGCGCAGCAGGAAAAACGGCACCGCAAAGCTCACGCCGCACACAATGATCCACAGCAGCACGCCCGCAGCGGTCAGCGCGCGCGGGGTTTTGGGGAAAATCCGCCGCAGCAGCTTTTCCGCCAGCGACACCAGCTTGCCCACTGCGCAGATCGGGTGCGGCAGCTTTTGGGGGTCGCCGAAAATCCAGTCCAGCAAAAAGCCGAGCAGCACGGCGCAGGTCACATACATGGCTTTTCTCCTTTGATCCACTGCGGCACGCCCGCCATCACGCGCACGACCGCGTCCGCGTCCTCAGCCAGCGCGCAGCACAGACGGCCGACCGCCTCGCGGTAGTCCTCATCCGCGCGGTCCAGCGGCACCACGCCGCAGCCGACCTCGTCGCAGGTGATCACATGGCCGCGCAAGGTCTCCAGCAGCGCCATCGGGTCGCGCCCGGCGGCAAGCTCGTCCCGCACGCGCGCGTGCAGGTTCTGGACGAGCGGCAGGTCGGGATACAGCCGCTTTGCGAGCGCAGCCTTGCCCTGATACGCGCCGCCAACCAATAATACCGTCATACCATCAGCCCTCCAAACGCGGCGCACGCGAGCGCGAGCAGCTCGGACAGCGAGATGCAGAAGCCCGCAAGGTCGCCCGTGATGCCGCCGAACACGCGGCGGCTGAGCTTTTCATGCAGCCCATACCACAGCAGCAGCACGACTGCCCAAATCTTTGCTGCCCGCAGGCCGTACGGCACCGCGTATACCAGCAGCCCAGCCACGGTCACAAACAGCACAAATTCGATCATCAGCGTAACGGCGACCACCTTTTTGTCGCTGTTCTCCGCAAAGATATGCGCCAGCCCGGTGTCCTTTGCGCAGGGCGACAGCACGATCTTGCATCCGCCCAGCGTGCGCGCCACGGCGAAGCCCACACAGGCCAGCGGCAGCAGCGCGGGGGTCTCGTAAATCTGCGCAAAGCACGCCGCCTCGGCCAGCAGAAACGCCATCAGCCACATCGGCCCGAACGCGCCGACGTGCGGGTCCTTGAGGATGGCGAGCCGCTTCTCGCGGTCGCCATAGGAGCAGAGCGCGTCGCAGGTGTCGCACAGGCCGTCCAGATGGATGCCGCCCGAGATGATGAGCGGGATGAGCGCCGCGCCGATGGCGTAAAACAGCGCCGCCGCGCCGAAATGCGCGCAGAACAGGTACCACAGCCACTCTGCTGCGCCCACCAGCACGCCCACAAGCGGCAGGAAGGACAGCGCCCAGCGCATGGTCTTTTTCTCCCACTGCACCTGCGGCACGGGCACCGCCGAATAGAGCGAAAACGCGACCAGCAGGCCGCTCCATGCACTTTTCACTGTTTTTCCCCCTCCTTTATTGGCAGCAAAATGCCGCAGACCGATTCATAGGCCGCATCCGCGCGGGCGCAGAGCGCGGCGTTCAGCCGCCCGAGCAGCTTGATGTACCGGACGGTCTCCGCCGGGTAGGGCAGGCCGTCCGAAAAAATCTCATTCGTCACAATGACCAGCGTTTCGCAGCAGTCTTGCAGGCGCTCAATCCCTGCAAGGATGCTGCCGAACGCCGCGTCCTTTGCGCCCGCGGGCGCAAACAGCTCGTTGGCCAGCAGGTTGCCCAGGTCCTCGAGCAGGATGCCGTCATACCGCCGGGGCAGCTCCAGCCCCGCGAGGTTTAAGGGACGCTCGACCGTCTGGAAGCCCTTGCCCTGCCGCAGCGCGCGTTGCCGCGCAATGCGCTTTTGCGCCGCCGCGCCAAAGGGCTGCATGGTCGCGAGATACAGGCGGGATGATGCCGCGTGTTCGCACAGAAGCCGCTCCGCGTGCGCGGATTTGCCGCTCGCGGAACCGCCGGTGACCAGTATCAGCATGGCTTTCCCTCCTGTATCGCAGAATTTGGTTTGGTCTTACGTCAGCGGCTGGTATGCCTCGATCCCCGCTTCGTCAAAGCTCGGCATGCCGTCGTAGGCCGCGAGCACCAGGTCGATCATCGCCACTGCCGCGACCGCGCCCGTTCCCTCGCCGAGACGCATGCCCGCGCTGATGAACGGCGTGTAGCCCAGCGCCTCGAGCAGCAGCCGGCCCGCGGGCTCCGCGGACTGGTGCGCCGCGATCAGATAGTCGCGCACCGCGGGACACAGCCGCACCGCGATCAGCGCCGCCGCGCACGAAATCACGCCGTCCAGCACGACCGGCAGGCCGCACGCCGCCGCGCCGAGGTAAAAGCCCGCCATGCCCGCAATGTCCAGCCCGCCGACCTTGTGCAGGATATCGACCGGGTCATTGG
>USLE01000088.1 GCA_900555465.1 uncultured Butyricicoccus sp. | reverse complement strand
CGGACGGCACGCTGATGAGCGGCTCCGGCCCGACGGTTTACGGCCTGTTCTCGGACGAGGGCCGCGCCAGAACCGCGGCAAAGATGCTCTCCCGCCGCTTTGCGGACACCTTCCTGACCGAAACCGTATAATCCTCCCGCCTTCCGGGCATACTGGGTACACCAGTTGACGGAAGGCGGTTTTTGATATGAAAAAACAGGACAGACAGGCCGCTGCGGCCATTTTTACCGCAGTCTGCGTGCTCGCCGCGGGCGCGTTCGCACCCGCGCCGCCGCGCGCGGCATGGTGGTGCACAGCGTTTTCGGTCGCGCCCGCCGAGGCGGCGGAGGCCGCGCCGGAGGCGGACGGCACGGTGGAATTCCGCTTCTGGCTGGCGGACTGGCTGCGCGCGCTGGCCGAGTGACGCACAGGACCGCACGGAAGGGGACGGAATAGGGGTTTCAAAATCCAAAATCCTGTGATATAATAGCATGGTAAATTCCAGAACCATTACCAAAGCGGAGGAAAAACATGAAAATCATCAATGAAAAGGGCAAGCTGTTCGGCGTGATCAACGTCGTTGACCTGCTGGTGCTGCTTGCCGCCATCGCCGTTATCGCCGGCGTGGGCTATAAGCTGTTTGCACCGCAGATCGCGAGCGTAGCCGCCCGTCAGGTGCCCATGACCGTGACCGTCCGTGTGCGCGGCGCAACGCCCTTCCTGGTGGAAGAGGTGCAGCGCAACAGCCAGGTCGGCAAGCAGATCGTCAGCGGCAGCTCGTTTACCGATGCGGTCATCACGGATATGCAGATCGAGGACTATGTGCAGCAGGTGACCACGGCGGACGGCAGCATCGTCAACGCGCTCGACCCGAGCAAGAAGGACCTGGTGTTCACCATCGAGACCACCGTGCCGGAGGGCACGGCAGCTCCGTCGATCGGCACGCAGGAAGTGCGCGCGGGCCGCACCTTTATCGTAAAGACCAACGACTTTGAGACCACCGGCAATATCGACATGGTCGATATCGCATCTTCTGCGGAATAAGCCTATGAAAGCGATTTTGCAAAACAGCCTGCTCGTCCGGGCGGTCCTGCGCCTGCGCGAGTGGTACCATGAGGGCGCGATCGCGGGCTGCTTCCGGCGGATTGCAGGCGCCTACCCGGATTCGCGCTTCCGGCGGATCTGGGAGCATTTCTGCGCGGCGCCTTCGTGCACGGCGGCAAACAGCCGCTACGCGTGCATCATGGCGGCACTGCGGCGCTTTGTCGAGCGTCTGGGCGACGCGGCGGCCGAAAGCCTGATCTACCGCATCTGCCTTGCCATCTGGAAGCCGGTTTCGACCTTTTTGGGCGGCGGCATCATCGGAAAGGCGTGCCGCTTTGTCGGCGTGCGCGGCCTGCTGCTGATCTGTCTGGCGCTGTACCTGCCGCTGGACGTGCTCATCCGGTGGGCATCGACGGCAATGGGCTATCTGCCCGGGTTTATCGGCTCGGTATGGGACGAGGGCATGATGCTGGCGGCCTTTGCCTATATCCTGTGGCACACCGCAATGCGGCGCGCGCCCATCCAGCCGCGCACCACCCCGGTGGACGCCTATCTGCTGCTGTTCATCGGCGTCGGGTTCTTCCTGATGTGCGCGGTATCGCCCGATATGGGCATCGCGATCGACGGCTACCGCGCGGTCGTGCAGTACCTGTTCTGGTTCTTCCTGGTCACCCGCCTGATCGAGGATGACCGCGATTTCGCCATCTTCTACGGCACGCTGGTCGCGATGGCGCTGGTCGTGGCGGCGCACGGCATTTACCAGTATATCATCGCCGCGCCCATCCCGGCGGGCTGGGTCTCCCAGACCGAGGAGAGCGTGCGCACGCGCGTATACTCGATCACCGGCAGCCCGAATATCATGGGCAGCCTGCTCGTGCTGTTCGCGCCGATGGTGGCGGGCATCGCCTACTACAGCAAAAAGATGTGGGTCAAGGTGCTCGCGATCTGCGGCACCGGCATGATGTGCCTGTCCTGTATCTTTACCTTCTCCAAGGGCGCATGGGGCGGCCTTGTGGTCGCGGTCATCGTGTTCGCGATCTTTCTGGACCGCCGCCTGATCGCGCTGATGGGCGTGGCAGGCGCGGGTGCGCTGATGGCCATCCCGTCGATTGCCAGCCGCATCACCTATATGTTCACCGCCGACTATGTGGAGGCCAGCCAGCGCGCGGGCCGCATGGTGCGGTGGGAGACCGGCCTCGACCTGCTGCACAGCGCGAACTCCTGGCTGGGCTTCGGCCTCGGGCGCTTCGGCGGCGCGGTCGCGATGCAGAACAAGGTGATCGAGGAGACCGATACCTTCCAGTATTTCTACATGGATAACTATTACCTCAAGACCCTTGTGGAAATGGGCTATATCGGCCTGATCTTCTTCATCCTGCTGCTGGTCGGCATGGTGCTGTGGTGCCTGCGCTCGATCGGGCGCACGGGCTACAACGAGTCCGACCGCACGCGCGTGCTGGCGGTGTCCCTGTTCGCGGGCATGTGCGGCGTGCTGGTGCACTGCTATTTCGAGAATATCTTCGAGGTGCCGTATATGATGGCCTACTTCTGGAGCATGGCTGCGGCGGTGCTCTACCTCGGGTATTTCCGGAAAAAACGGGCCAAAACGTAAATCGGACGAAACGGGCTGCGAAAGCAGCCCGTTTTTAAGACTGTTGATCGAGAGGCCGCCGCGGCTGGCTTGCATTCCGCAGCCCGTTGTGCTACACTGGACGCACGGCGGACGGCAGGGACGCCAAACCGCCGCGGAGCACAGAGGGAGTGAGCTTATGCACAACGAACTGACCGCACAGGATCTGGAGATGATGCGCAAGGAGCTCGACCACCGCAAGCTCGAGCTGATGCCCGAGCTGATCGAGGAGGTCAAGCGCACGCGCGCCTTCGGCGACCTGAGCGAGAATTTTGAGTACAAGGCCGCCAAGCAGGCGCAGAACCGCAACCGCAGCCGCATCCGCTATCTGGAGCGTATGATCAAGAACGCGCGCGTGATCGAGGACACGGCTGCCGCGGACGAGGTCGGCCTGTTTGACCGGGTCGAACTGTACTTTGAGGACGACGGTGAGACCGACACCATCCAGGTCGTGACCAGTGTGCGCTGCGACCCGCTGCAGGGCCGCATCAGCCGCGACGCGCCGCTCGGACGGGCGCTGCTCGGCAAAAAGCAGGGCGATCAGGTGCGCGTCTCCACGGAGGACGGGGATGCCTATACCGTCGTCATCCGCTCGATCACCAAGGATCAGGACGACGGAACGGGCAGTATTTTGTAAGCGCATAACAGTTTGGAAACAGGCAAAAAAGACGGCGAAACGCGAGTTTCTCCGTCTTTTTTTGCGCACTTTACACAAGGATTGGCGCTTAACATGGATTTTACATACCTTGCCTTTTGGATTTTACATAACCTCCGTAAGATGTTCTTGTAACAAAAAAACAAGAACATCATGCAAAGGAGAAATAACACCATGAAGAAGAGCGTTTCCCTGCTGCTGGCCGGCCTGATGCTGTGCGGCGCACTGACAGGCTGCGGCGGCAACAATGATTCTGCAAGCTACGGCGAGGGCGGCGAGTCCCAGACCGCGGAGAGCACCACCGGCACTTCCGGCGCGATCCATGTCGTATCCCGTGAGGACGGCTCGGGCACCCGCGGCGCGTTTGTCGAGCTGACCGGCGTTGAGGACGACAACGGCGACAACACCACGGTTGAGGCCGAGATCGCAAACCGCACCGACGCGGTCCTGACCACGGTTGCGGGCAACGAAGCGGCGATCGGCTACGTTTCCCTCGGCTCTCTGAACGACACAGTTAAGGCGGTTACGGTTGACGGCGTTGAGGCGACTGTTGACAACGTAAAGTCTGGCGACTACACCCTGTCCCGTCCGTTCAACATTGCGACCAAGGGCGAGCCGACCGGCGTTGCGGCTGACTTCATAGGCTTCATCATGAGCGCAGACGGCCAGGCGATCGTCGGCGAGGACTACATCACCGTAAACGACAACGCGGAAGCCTTCACTTCGGACGGCTCCTCCGGCCACATCACTGTCGGCGGCTCCTCCTCCGTATCCCCGGTTATGGAGCAGCTGATCGAGGCCTACAAGGCAGTTAACCCGAATGCGCAGATCGACCTGCAGACCTCTGACTCCACCTCCGGCATGACCGGCGCGATGGACGGCACCTTTGCCATCGGCATGGCCTCCCGCGAGCTCAAGGACGAGGAAGCAGCTGAGCTGACCGGCACTGCAATCGCGCTGGACGGTATCGCGGTAATCGTCAACACGGCGAACACCGTTGACAACCTGACGATGGATCAGATCCGCAGCATCTACGTCGGCGAGACCACCGACTGGGCTGACGTTGCAGCGTAAGTAAAAGAAGAACAGGGATTTCAGGGCGAACGAGGTTTTCGCCCTTTCCCACTGTCTATGGGGTGAAAAAAACATGAACGATTCCGCAATGCGGCAGCGAAGCGGCTGGAAGAATCTGCGTGAGAATATCATGCACGGCGTGTTTTTGGTGTGCGCGCTGGCTTCCATTCTGGCAGTCGCCCTGATCTGCGTGTTCCTGTTTGCCAACGGCCTGCCGGCCATGAGGGAAATCGGCTTTCTTAATTTCCTGACGGGCACCAGCTGGCGGCCGGGCAATGATATTTACGGCATCCTGCCGATGATCGTCGGCAGCATTTACATCACCGCGGGCGCGATCGTCATCGGCGTGCCGATCGGCCTGCTGACCGCCATCTTCATGGCGTTCTACTGCCCGAAGCGCATCTACGGTATTCTCAAGCCCTGCACCGAGCTGCTTGCGGGCATCCCGTCCATTGTATACGGCTTTTTCGGCATGGTGGTCATCGCGCCGACCGTGCTCGATATAGCCAAGTTCTTCGGGGCGGACATCTCCTCGGGCGCGACCATCCTGTCCGCGGCCATCCTGCTCGGCATTATGATCCTGCCGACCATCATCGGCGTATCCGAGGCAGCATTGCGCGCGGTGCCGAACGCTTACTATGAGGGCGCGGTCGCGATGGGAGCGACCCACGAGCGCGCGGTGTTCTCGGTCATGCTGCCGGCGGCAAAGTCCGGCGTGCTGGCGGGCATCGTGCTCGGCATCGGCCGCGCGATCGGCGAGACGATGGCAGTCATCATGGTAGCGGGCAACCAGCCGCGCCTGACGGCCAATCTGCTCGAGGGCATCCGCACCATGACCGCGAACATCGTCATTGAGATGGGCTATGCGACCGGCCTGCACCGGGAAGCGCTGATCGCAACCGGCGTTGTGCTGTTTGTGTTCATCCTGCTGATCAACCTGTGCTTCTCGGTACTCAAAAGGAGGAAGGACGCATGACAAGCGAAGCCACAAAAACCACGGAAAAGGTTCAGGTCAAGGAAAAGGCGCAGCCGAAAAAAATGTACGGCCGCGGCAAGGCGCGCGTGCAGAAGGGTCTGGTTTACGGCGCAGCGGTCATCACCTTTGCGGTGCTGCTGTTCCTGATCGCGTACATTCTGATCAACGGCATCCCGAACCTCAAGCTCTCCCTGTTTGAGTGGACCTACAATTCGGACAACGTATCCATGATGCCGGCCATCATCACCACGGTCGAGATGACCCTGCTCGCGCTGGTCATCGCAGTGCCGCTCGGCCTGTTCACCGCGATTTACTTAAACGAATACGCAAAGCGCGGCAACAAGCTGGTCAACATCATTCGCATCACGACCGAGACGCTCTCCGGCATCCCGTCCATCGTGTACGGCCTGTTCGGCATGCTGTTCTTTGTCACCCAGCTGCACTGGGGCTACTCGCTGATCGCGGGCGGCATGACGCTGGCGATCATGATCCTGCCGCTTATCATGCGCACCGCGGAGGAAGCGCTGATGGCCGTGCCGGATACCTTCCGCGAGGGCTCGTTCGGCCTGGGCGCCGGCCGCCTGCGCACGGTGTTCCGCATCGTGCTGCCGAGCGCGATGCCCGGCATCCTGTCCGGCATCATTCTGGCGATCGGCCGCATCGTCGGCGAGACCGCCGCGCTGATCTTCACCGCGGGCACGATGGCGCAGATCCCCGGCCTGTTCCAGTCCGGCCGCACGCTCGCCATCCACATGTATGTCCTGTCCGGCGAGGGCCTGCACATGAA
>USLE01000087.1 GCA_900555465.1 uncultured Butyricicoccus sp. | reverse complement strand
CCCAGCCGCTGCCGGATGTCGGAAAGCGCGATCGTCTGCCCCGGCCGGTCGAACAGCGCGAGCACCGCGCCCGCCTCGCCCTCCCGCGCCTGCAAGGCCGCAAGGTCGGCGTCCGGCGCAAGGGTGTAGGTCTCGCTGCGCTTGAACCACAGCCCGGCGGGCAGCATGACGCGCACGCAGTCAAAGTAGGTGCAGTACAGCCGCTCGCGCATCCATGCGGCGAGTTTGAGCTGCTCCGCCGTCAGAACCGGCGCATCGTCCAGCACCTCGACGATGGGCTTGAGCTTGTATTCGCCGGCATCCTGCCGGAACGCCAGCACGACCGCTTCCGCCCGTTTATTGCCAAAGCCGAACGGCACGAGAACGCGGGTGCCAATCTGCACCTGTTCCCGCAGCTCGTCCGGCACACGGTAGGAATATAGCTTGTCGATCGCATAGGTCGCCGCGTCCACAGCGACCGCGCAGATTTGTTCGGTCAAAAGCTATACTCCTTTCTTTCTGTAATTTACTGGCCGGACTGCTGCATTGCCAGCAGGCGGTCCAGAATGATATCCGCAAGGTCCTCCTTGCTCATCAGCGGCGGCGTTTCCCGCCGTCCGTCCGCAAACAGGAGCGTTGCGACGTTGGTATCCGTGCCGAAGCCCGCGCCCTTGTCGCGCAGCGAGTTCGCCACCAGCATATCGCAGTTTTTGCGGCGCAGCTTATCCGCCGCGTTGTCCAGCAGGTTCTGCGTCTCCATCGCAAACCCGCACAGCAGCTGGCCGGGGTGCTTGCGCCGCCCCAGCTCGGCCAGAATATCCGGATTGCGCGCCAGTGCGACGGTCAGCTCGCCGTCGCCCTTTTTGAGCTTTTCCGGCGCGGTCTCCGCCGGACGGTAGTCGCCCACCGCAGCCGCCTTGATGATCATATCCTGCCGGTCCGCGCGGGAGATCACCGCGTCGTACATATCGCGCGCGGAGATAATGTCCACCCGCTGCACGCCCTCGGGTGCCGCCAGCGCGGTCGGGCCGGAGACCAGCGTCACCTCCGCGCCGCGCATGGCTGCGCGCGCCGCGATCGCATAGCCCATCTTGCCCGTCGAGTGGTTGGACAGGAAGCGCACCGGGTCCATCGCCTCCTGCGTCGGCCCGGCGGTCACCAGAATGCGCTGGCCGCGCAGGTCCTGCGGGGTGAGCGCCTTTTCGATGCCGTGCATGAGCGTGGGCGTGTCCGGCAGCTTGCCGCGTCCGGTGTCGCCGCAGGCGAGATGCCCCGCCGCGGGATCAACGATATGGAAGCCCCGCTCGCGCAGGGTCTGTAAATTCTGCTGGGTCACCGGGTTGTCATACATGCCGGTGTTCATCGCCGGCGCGACCACGACCGGCGCCTTGGTTGCAAGCAGCGTGGTCGTCACCATGTCGTCCGCGATGCCATGCGCCGCCTTGGCGATCACATTCGCGGTCGCGGGCGCGATCACGAACACGTCCGCGGCCTTGGCCAGCGAGATATGCTCGACCTCCCACGCGAAGTTGCGGTCGAACGTATCCACCACCGTGCGGTAGCCGGACAGCGTCTCGAACGTCATCGGAGAGATGAACTGCGTGGCCGATTCGGTCATCAGCACGCGCACGGCCGCCCCGGCCTGACGCAGCTTGCTGGTCAGGTCCGCGGCCTTGTAGGCTGCGATGCCGCCCGTGACGCACAGGACGACCGTTTTTCCTGCCAAACGCATCGCTTACCGGTCCTCTTCCGGCACGTCGCCGTCGTCCAGCTCGTGATCGTCGAACTCGTCGATGCGGTGGTCTTCGTCCTCGTTCTCCTCGTCCGCAGCAGCCTCATGCTGCTCGTCCTCGTCCATCACGACCGAGTCGTCCACGTCCACCATCGCAGCGGCGATCGGGTTGTTCTGCACGATCACCGGCTCGGTGCGCGGGCCGGGACGATAGACGATCTCGCCGTCCGCGATCTCGTCCAGCGCCAGCTTGACCGCCTTATCCGGCAGCTGCTCGCCGGTCTCCTCGGCCTGATCGGCAATGTCGCGGGCGCGCTGCGCAGCCAGATTGACCAGCAGATAGCGGTTGCCCACACGTTTCATCAAATCCTGCATGGAAGGTTTCAGCATTGTAATCCAATCTCCTTATATTACCCTTAGTATTCTTCGATCGAAACTACAGTTTCGATCGAGATGAACGCACCGCACCAAAGGCGCGGATGCGTCCCAAGCTATGCAAAGTTCCGACACGCGAAACTTTGCGCCGCACTGGTATAAAAACCGTGATACGCGGCCCAGGCCGCCTTCTCTTGGTCTACGACCAATTCACCTTGTGCTCCCGGTTTTTATAAAATTGCGGTATACCGCAATTTTTATTCTATTATACGCTTCGCGCCCAAAATCAGTCCTCACGCCGCGCGGCGAGGATCCCCTGGATCTCGCGCACCGCGCGGTCGATCTCGTCGTTGACCACAACGTAATCGAACTTATCCTGGTGCTTGAGCTCCTCTTTTGCGGTCTCAAGGCGCTTTTGCACCTTTTCCTCGTCCTCGGTGCCGCGGCCGCGCAGGCGCGCGGCGAGCTCCTCGAAGGACGGCGGCGCGATGAACACCATCACCGCGTCCGGGCGCTTTTCGTGCACCTGCATCGCGCCCTGCACCTCGATCTCGAGGATGACATCATACCCCTCGTCCAGCTTTTCGTTCACCGGCGCTTCGAGCGTGCCGTAGTAATTGTCCACATAGCGCGCGTGCTCCAAAAATGCGTTCTGCGCGATCTTTTCCTCAAAATCCGCCTTGGTGAGGAAGTAATACTGCACGCCGTCGGTCTCGCCCGGGCGCGGCGCGCGCGTGGTCGCGGAGATCGAGTAGAACAGCCTGTCGTCCTGCTCGCGCAGCAGGCCCAGCAGCGTGCCCTTGCCCGCACCGGACGGGCCGGTGAATACATATAACGTTCCTTTACGCATCCTCGGTCTCTCCTTCCTCGCTGTCGCCCGCAAAGCGCGCGGCGACGGTCTCCGGCTGCAGCGCGCTCAGCACCACATGGTCGCTGTCCATGATGAGCACCGCACGGGTGCGGCGGCCGTAGGTGCCGTCAATCACCATGCCGCGGTCGCGCGCCTCCTGCACGGTGCGCTTGACCGGCGCGGACTCCGGGCTGACGATTGCGATCAGCCGCGACGAAGCCACCATGTTGCCGAACCCGATATTGATGAGTTTCACCCGTGCCGCCCCCTTACTGCTTACTCAATGTTCTGGATCTGCTCGCGGATCTTCTCGATCTCGCTCTTGATATCCACCACGATGCGCGCCATATCCACATCGTTCGCCTTGGAGCCGATCGTATTGGCCTCGCGGTTCATCTCCTGTACGAGGAAGTCCAGCTTGCGGCCGACCGGCTGGGTCTCTTTCAGCATGCCGTCCATCTGGTGCAGATGGCTGCGCAGGCGGACGGTCTCCTCGTCCACCGCGGTCTTGTCCGCGTAGATCGCCGCCTCGGTCAGGATGCGGGTCTCGTCAATGCTGGTGTCCGCCAGCACCTCCTGCATGCGCGCGAGCAGCTTTTCGCGGTACTCCCTGACGCGCTCGGGCGAACGCGTTTCCACCTCGCCCACCATGCGCTCGATCGCGGCGCAGCGGCTGCAGACATCGTCCGCGAGCTTTTCGCCCTCGCGCAGACGCATCTCGTCAAAGCCGTCGCAGGCCTTCTGAAACACCGCGGTCACGTCGCGGATCATCTCGTCCGCGTCCTGCTCGATGCGCTCCGAGCCCAGCACGTCCGGCATCTTGGCCAGCACCGCGACGGTCACATCGTCCCGCAGGCCGTAGGTCTCGCTCAGGTCGTGCAGCGCGTCCAGATAGCGCTTTGCCAGCGCGTGGTTGACCGTGACGGCAACATCGCCGCCCTCCTCGGTCTCCACGCCGACGAAGATCTCCACCTTGCCGCGCGCGATGCGCGCCGCCGCGGCCTTTTTAACCGCATCATCCAGAAAACCATACTGGCGCGGCGCCTTGACCGTGCAGTCCAGATAGCGGTGGTTGACCGCGCGCAGCTCGACCGTGATCGTGCGGCCGTTCAGCTCTTCCTTGGCGCGGCCGTAACCGGTCATACTCTTCATGTTGTTCGTTCCCCTTTTTCAGTCGGGCGGCAGGCTTCTGCGCAGCATTGCGATCAGCCGTGACAGCGCCACGTCATAAATGATAAATCCGATATTGGCCGCAGCCCACAAAACCGCCAGCGTCCCAAAGCCGGGCATGGCGATCTGCGGGAACAGCCCTGCTGCCACCACCGCGGCCGCAGCAACCAGCACTGCGTTAAAATAGGCCAGCTTGACGCCGGTCTGGACGCGGCGCGGCAGGTAACATTCCACGCAGAATTTTACAATAGGATATAAGCCGGTCAGCAGCGCATAGGCCGCGACCAGGCTTTTCCGCGGCGCGATGAGCGCACCCAGTATCGACGTTGCCGCATACAGCAGCACCGCCGTTTTCAGCCGTGCGCGCCGCAGCAGCGGCACAGCCGAGGCCACGCCCGCTACGATGCACGCCGCGGGACCGATATAGGGCGCGGCGCCGCCAACATACAGAAGCGCGACAGCGGCAGCGGCCAACAGCCCGCCGCGCGCAATTTCTTTCGCATTCATATCAGCAGCCTGCGTTGCAGCAGGAGTTCAGGCAGCAGTTGCAGATCGCCAGCTGCAGGCAGAAGTCGCACATATTGGCCTCCTGCATGGGTCGATAGCCGCCGTAGCCGCCCGACATATTGAGGTTGTTGAGCGCGGTGCGGTATTCCATGTTGGACGGGTCCATCTGGCACGCCTGCGTATAGGAACGCGCTGCCTCGTCATACCAGCCCTTGCGGTAATACACCGTGCCCATCAGGTAGAACCACTCGGCGTCCCGGCCGTTTGCGCGCTGCAAAAGCTGCTCGGCCATGCCGAGGTTGCCCTGATTGATCGCCTGACGCACCTGGCTGTACAGCGCGGCGTTCGGCCCGGAATAGGCGCGCTGCTGCGCGCCGCCGTATTGTCCGCCGTACTGCTGTCCGCCATACTGCTGCCCGCCGCCGGACGCACCGCCCGCGGACTTGCCCGCGCGCTCGTTCATGATCATGTCGTAGGCCTCGTTGATCTCCTTCATGCGGGCTTCCGCGAGGTCAGCGAGCGGATTGTTGATATAGTTGTCTGGATGATACTTGCGCGCCAGCTCGCGGTAAGCGCGCTTGACGTCGTCGTCGCTTGTCTGTGGCGTGACGCCCAGCACCTTATAGGGATCCATGTCTGCCCCATCCTCCGTTCGTTTGGTAGGTTCCGTCCAGCACCTGTCTCGTGGCCAGCGGCATACCCAGAAAAATAATATTGCGGATCAGGTCCGCGTCCCGCTTCGCATCCAGCAGGTCGAAGGCCATGCAGATGTCCGCGAGCGACCGCTCCAGCGTGCGCTCGAGCGGCTGTTTTATCTCTGTGATGTCCGGCGTGCGCAGCCCGTAGCGCAGCACGACCGGATTGTAATTATCCTGCTCCATGTCCTCTTTTACGTCCTGCGCCGCGTCCAGCAGGTAGACCCAACGCCCGATGTGGTAGAACATCTGGCGCAGCACGCGCTCGCGCGCGTCCCCGGTGCGCGGGACGACCGCCTCGGTCATGCGCGCCGAAGCATCCGCCGCGCGGTCCATTGACGCGCATTTTTCCCGCTCGAGTGTTTGCAGGTCGGCAAGCGCCTGCACCATCTCCGCGTCCGCTTCCGGCAGGCGCGCCCGCGCCCGCTCGTAGCCGCGCTTTCCCAGCCGGCACAGCACAGCGGCCAGCGCGCGCTTTGCGCCCTTTTCGTCCGCAAGGCTGTCGCGGATCTTGTGGTAGGTGAGCAGCACGCTCACGTCCGCCGCCGTTTCGAGCGCCGCATCCGCCTGCGCGCAGGGGCGCTTGGTGACCGGATGCGCGTCGCACCGCTTCATGCAGGGCGGCGCGGTATCGCTTTCGCCGCAGCCCGCGACAAGCGCGAAAAAGGTCATGTCGTAGCTGAGGAAAAAGGTATAGAACCGGCCGTACCGCGTGCGGATCGCGTGGCACAGGCCGCAGTAGACCTGCTGGAACCGGTCGGCCTCCTTGACCCGCAGCTCGGGCTTCACCGGACGGATAAAGCCAAACATTGCATAACCCTTTCACGCCGTATTCGGTACACGGC
>USLE01000086.1 GCA_900555465.1 uncultured Butyricicoccus sp. | reverse complement strand
GCGTGACCATCGTGCGCACGGCGTTTGCTGAGGAGCACCCGGCGGCAGTCGCGCAGTTCGTCGCCGACCACCAGCAGTCGGTCGCCGCGGCGGAGGAGGATCCGGCGCGCGCCGCCCAGCTGATCGAGCAGGCCGGTATCGTCAAGGCCGCGGTCGCGCAGCAGGTGATCGAAAACTTCAACCCGATGGTCGCGGCGTCCGGCGAGAAAATGCAGACCTGGGTCGCGGGTTATCTGGAAATGCTCTATGAGATCGCGCCCGACGCGGTAGGAGGAACGCTGCCGGATGAAGGCTTCTACTATCTGGGATAAGCGCTGGGTGCGCCGCCTGACAGCCGCCGTCTTTTGGCTGGCGGTCTGGCAGGCGGTGTCCCTGCCGCTCCCTGATCTGTTGTTTGCAGGCCCTGTACAGACCGTACAGAGCCTGTTTTCCATGCTGGTGGAAGGTGATTTCTGGCTTTCCATCGCGCATTCGCTGGGCAAGATCGCAGCGGGTTTCCTGCTGGCGTTCGCGCTGGGGTGCCTGCTGGCGGCGCTGGCGTACCGATTCCCGTTTGTGCGCATCCTGATAGAGCCTGCGGTGCAGATCATGAAAAGCGTGCCGGTGGCGTGCTTTGTGGTCGTGGCGCTCATCTGGATCCGCTCGGCGTGGATCTCCGTGCTGACCGCGTTTTTCGTCGTATTCCCGGCGGTGTACATCAATTTGTATGAGGGGCTGCGCAGTGTCGATCCCAAAATGCTCGAGATGGCGCAGATGTTCCGCCTGTCCGGCGGGCAGAAGCGGCGCGCGGTCTATCTGCCCGCTGTCATGCCGTACCTGCTGTCCGCGTGCCGCGTTTCGGTCGGCATGGCGCTCAAAGCCGGGGTGGCGGGCGAGATCATCGGCCTGCCGCGCTGGTCGATCGGCGAGCAGCTGTATCTGTCCAAGCTGTATCTGAATACCGCGGATCTGTTCGCATGGTCGTTTGTCATTATCGTGCTCAGCGTTGCGCTGGAAAAGCTGCTGGTCTGCTTTGTCAGCCGGATGCAGCGGAAATGGGGGGACGGCAGATGATCCTCTTTCAAAGGGTAGGCAAATCCTACGACGGCCAGCCGGTTTTGCAGAATGTCAACTGGCGCATTGAGGCCGGGCAGCGCTGGCTGGTCAGCGGCATCTCCGGCATCGGCAAGACCACGCTGCTCCGGCTGCTGATGGGGCTCGAGCAGCCGGATACCGGCCGGATCTCCGGCATCTCCGGTGTCCGGTTCGCGCCGGTGTTTCAGGAGGACCGTCTGGTCGAGCACTGGAGCGCGCTGGAAAACGTGGGGCTGGTGTGTCCGGATGCGGCCCGCGTCAGGGAGATCCTGACCGGCCTGCTGCCGGGTGCCTCCTTGCAGCAGCCGGTGCGCACCTTGTCCGGCGGGATGCGCCGCCGCGTCGCGCTGGCGCGCGCGCTGGCCGCGGAAAGCGACGTATTGGTGCTGGACGAGCCGTTTACCGGGCTGGATGCAGCGGCGGCCGAGCGCGCGGCGCAGGTCATCGCAGCGTACCGCGATGGTCGGACGGTGGTTGCCGTATCGCACGGCATGGAGGAGTGCTTTCCGGAGTATCAGACATTTTTATTGATGTAGCAGCGCAGCCGCCTTTCGGGGCGGCTGTTTTTCTGTAAAATCGTGCAGAAAGGTTTGCCAGATTACACTTTTTTATGATAGTATATTGCAGTAAAGGTTGTGATACATGATGCAAAAAGGAGATGCGGCGAAGCTGAAGCTGCTGCTCAGCGGTATTTCGGCGCGCCTGACCAAAAACCGGGACTTTTTCGTGCAGGCAGTCTGCACGTTCACCTCGGGCAAAAAGAAATTCGATGCGCAGCTGGCGAGAACAGAACAGGGCTATACGCTGCGTTTTCAGGGAAGTGCGCGCGAGGTGGATGCCGCCGGTTTCTGCGCGTTTTTCGCCGAGCAGGCGGAGAAGTTTGAAGAATCTGTGCTGACCTATACCGAGCGCAGTGCGGTCGTGACCCTGTCGGTTACGGCGCGCGGGGTGCAGATGAAGCAGGCCGAGCGCGAAGCCACGGCAGAGGAAAAGGCCGCGGCCGCGAACCCCCTGCTGGACAGCGGGCGGCAATACCTGATCCGTGTCGTTCAGGCGGCGGCGCTGCTGCGTGAGATCGGCATCCTGACCGCAGACGGCAAGCTCAAAAACGACATGATCCGCAAATACAACCAGATCGACCACTATGTCGAGCTGGTCGCGCCCATGTTTGAGCAGGACGACAGCGAGGAGATCGTGCTGCTCGACTGCGCCTGCGGCAAGTCCTACCTCAGCTTTGTCATGAACTATTATCTGCATGAGGTGCTGCACCGCCGCTGCCGCGTGATCGGCGTGGATATCAACGAGCATGTGATCGAGGAGAGCCGGGCAATGGCAAAGCGCCTCGGCTATCATAATATGGTGTTCCAGTGCGCGGACCTGCGCACCTACCAGCCGCCGAAAAACGTAACGGCCGTGATCTCGCTGCACGCCTGTGACATTGCGACCGACCTCGCGCTGGCGACCGCGATCCGTGCGCGTGCCAAGTATATCGCCTGTGTGCCGTGCTGCCACAAGGAGCTGCTCGACCAGTATACGCTGCCCGGGCTGGAGCCGCTGACCAAGTTCGGCGTGTTCAAGGCGCGTTTCAACGACGTGCTGACCGACAGCATGCGCGCGCTCAAGCTCGAAGCCGAGGGGTATAAGGTATCGGTCGTGGAGTATATCTCGCCGCTCGATACGCCGAAAAATCTGCTCATCCGCGCGGTGCGCACCGGCAAGGTGAACGCGCGCGCCCGGCAGGAGTATGATGCAGTACGGCGCGTGCTCGGCACCACTTCCGAGCTGGACCGCCGCTGCATGGAGATGGAAAACGAGTTTTTTGTCACGGATGAGGACCTGCTGCAGTAACACCATGACCGCCTCTGAATAAACTGGTATTGAAGGCTCTTCAATCACGTTTTTGGAGGTAATATACATGGCTGATAAAGTCTGCTGCCCCGGTCCGATCTGCGGCAGTAACAATAATAATGCAGCTGCCGGCGGTTTCCGCGAGGCGGTCTGTGTCCACACCAAGAAAGTCTACGACTCCTGCCGGAGCAAAGAGTGCCTGCGCGACATCCGCGTCTATCTGTGCCGGGATGCGCAGGAACTGCTCGATGCCGGCGGCATCGCATCCGTCAAGCCGCGCGCGGCGGAGCTGCTCTGCGTGAAAATCGACGTCGAGCGGGTGCAGTTTAACCGCGGTTTCTACACGGTCGACATCCGCTTCTTCTACCGCATCGAATGCGAGGTCAGCTGCGTGATCGGCCGTCCGCGCATCATTGACGGCCTGGCAGTGTTTGACAAGCGTGTCATCCTGTTCGGCGGCGAGGGCGGCGCACGCATTTTCTCGTCCCGCTTTGTGGAGGATGAGAACGATATTCAGCTCTGCCCGGACAGCAACAAGCCGACTGCGGTCGTTGAGGTCGTTGACCCGATCCTGCTCGACGCGCGCATCGTATCGCCTGAGACTTCGTGCAACTGCTGCTGCTGCCGCCTGCACGAAGTGCCGCGTTCGATCTGCTCGTGCTTCGGCGGTGACAGTCTGGTGCTGAGCGACGACGGCAACCAGCTGTTTGTCACCCTGGGCCAGTTCTCGATCATCCGCCTCGAGCGCGATATCCAGCTGCTCATGCCGGCGTTTGACATCTGCCTGCCGCGCCGCGACTGCTCGAACAGCGGTGTCGGCGGGGAGCAGGATCCCTGCGAGGTCTTTGCGAACTTCGAGTTCCCGATCGACGAGTTCTTCCCGCCCCAGCAGGACGCTTCTGACCGGCTGTTTGCGGACGCGGTCAACTCCAACGGCTGCGGCTGCAAGGACAATTCCAATGGCTGTGGCTGCGGTAACAGCAATGGCAACAGCTGCGGCAGCAGATGCTGCAACTAAGCAAAACCAATCATTCCATCCGAATAGCAAAGCACCTGCCGGGCATTTGCCCGGCAGGTGCCTTTTCATGCGCATATCCCGCGGCGGCGCCGCATAAAGTATCATACACCAACAGGGAGGGAGACAGCGTCCATGCAGGAGGAGAAGAGCTTTGTCTATACGCTGATTTTAGGCATCTGCATGCTTTTGTGCCTCCTGATGATCGGCAGAATGATGCTTGGGCACCCGGAAGCCGAGACGCAGCCCGTGCCTTCCGGCGAGGCGGCAGAAGAACAGGAGGAACAGAACGTGGGGTTTCAGCTGAGCGAAGAGGGACTGCGTGAAATGATCGCGCAGGCGCTGCCGTTTGCGCCGGATGATCTGTCCGCCGCGATCCATGCGGATCAGACGATTTCCGTCAGCGCCAATGTACAGCGGCAGGCGCTGGCCGACAGCGGGCTGGTCCCCGGAAACCTGCGGACTGCGCTGCTCTTTCTGCCGGACAGCTGCAAGGTTTCGGCCAGCTGGACGGCTTCGGTGCAGGATGGCGCGATATCCCTGCAATGCAGGCAGGCCGAGATCGCGGGGATTGCGCTGCCCGAGGACATTGCGGAAGCCCTTTCCGATCAGATCGCTGAGGCGATCAACCGGCAGCTGGCGGCGCAGCAGATCGTGCCGGCCGAGCTGCGGTGGGAGGATGGGACGCTTTCCATCCTCACATAACAAAAGCCCTTCGGCGTACAGCCGAAGGGCTTATCCGTTTTTGACTTAGTCAAAGATCACGCGGCCGCCGCCCTGGAAACGGGAAGCGTAGCTGCCGGTCAGGGAATCATACTTGACCACATCGCCGGTGTGCGGGGAGTGGATGAACTGATTGTTGCCGACGTAAATGCCAACGTGGCTGATCGAGGATGCGCTGCTGCCGAAGAATACCAGATCGCCCGGCAGGAGCTCGTCCATAGAAACACGGGTCGTGGCGTCAAACTGGGCCTGCGCAACGCGCGGAATCGAGCCTACCGTGTTCTTGAATACATAAGAGGTGAAGCCGGAGCAGTCAAAGCCGCTCGGGGTGCTGCCGCCGTAAACATACGGGGTGCCGAGGAACTGCGCTGCATACTCCAGAACCGCTGCGCGCTTTTCGCTCGAGCCGTTGTAGGAGACCGAATTGCTCGGCGGGGTGATCGAGCTGGAACCGCTCGAACCCGTAGAGCCAGAGGACTGTACATTCGAGAAGGACAGGTAATCCGGATGGACATAGCCCTTCTGGCCGTTGTATGTAACCTTGAACCAGCCGCCCTGAACGCCGGTCACACTGACAACCGTGCCGTTGCGCAGAGAAGCCAGAACAGAGGAAGAAGTGTTCGGCTGGGAACGGAAGTTGACGCTGGTGTCGCAGACGATCTTGGCGCTGCCCAGGGAGAAGTCCGTGGTCAGCGAGCCGGTCAGGAATTCGCTGCTGACATAGCCTTCCTTGCCGTTTGCAACGACCTTGTACCAGCTGCTGCTGTTGTTCAGAACGGCTACCATCGTGTTCTGCGGCAGGGTGGTGATGATCTCGCCGCCGGGCGACTCACGCAGATAAAGTGCATCTGCTTTTACCTTTGCCTGATACATCGCCAGAGAACTGGGGAGCAGCATGGATACCGCCAGCGCGCCGGAAACGGCGAGGCGGACCAGTTTTTTCGTAGAGTGCATGAAAAAGGCCTCCAATTTTATGCGGATGTTTGGGTTGGTTACTTGCTGTTGAGCGCGCGGCCGAGCCAGATGGACGCAATATCCATCGCAGCCCAAAGGCTGTTCTTCTCGGTCTTTTTGACAATGCGCTCCTTCATACGGACGTTGGGATTGGTCTGCTGCAGCTGCACGGAAACGCGCTTGGCAACCGGCATCCCTTTGACCTCGTTGGATTCAAGAATCTGCATCATAATGATGTGAGAATCACTCATAGAGCCGTAATAAATAATATTTTCCTTACGCATCAGCGGGTGACCCTTATATTCCAGAAGTTCTTTCTTCTTGGCTGTCGTGGACATTTGTATGCTCCTTATAGTTACAAAATGGTTACATTCAAAAGTTACATTATGGAAACAGTATAGCACGCTTATCCAGATTTGTCAAACCGTAATTGGTTTTATGTTGGAAAAGCGGGCATTTTGTGTTAGAATATGGACCTGTTGACAAAAATGAAATATGGGGCAAAAAACAATGTTTTCGACCCACATTCTTGGCTTGTATAGGAACAAAAGGATAGC
>USLE01000085.1 GCA_900555465.1 uncultured Butyricicoccus sp. | reverse complement strand
CAGACTGCCAGCTGGAAACCTACAAGCTGAAAACGACCGGCAAAAATGCGCTTGACTTCTACATCGCTGTCCGCGTGGGTGAGATACTCTGCGCCGCGCCGGACGCGAGCATCGGGATCATCAGCAAGGACAAGGGCTATAAAGCGGTCTGTGAATTTGTTCGGATGCGCGGCAAATCGGTCGGACGTGTGGTGAAATCCACGACCATCGAGGGCGCCATTCTGGCGGCGGACGAAGCAAACCACCGCACAAAGCGGATCCAGCGGCAGGTGCAGACCGAGAACATAGAATCCTTCTATGCGGCGCATCAGGAGAGAATGCGGATCCGCAGCAGACTGCGCGAACAATTCGCCGGGACCGAATACGAGCATATGCTCGCTGATATCCTTTCCATCGTTTTCGGAAAAGAGCATTCGCCCAAGGTCATCTATCTGGATTCCCTGCGGCACTTCGGCAGAAAGAACGGAACCGAAATTTACCGCAGGCTGAAAGACTGCGCCATTTTTTGAGAACATAGGCAAAATCCGCATCAATAGACTGCAATAAAGCGATGTGATAAATGTGGAAATCATCTGCACCCCCTTTGGACAAACTGCAGACGGACAGTCTGTGGAGCAATATACGCTGACCGACGGCGCCTGCCGAGCAGATATTTTGACACTGGGCGGCATCATTCGCACATTGATTGTGCCGGACCAACATGGCGTGCCGATCGATGTTGTGCTCGGCTTTGACTCTGTTCGAGCTTACGAAGCGCAGTCATGCTACATTGGCGCGCTGCTCGGCCGTTGCGCCGGACGCATTGCTGCCGGCTGCATCGCCATCACCGGACAGGAGTATCATCTATCGTGCAATGAAAAGGGGATCAACCATCTGCATGGCGGCTGTGTCGGCTTGGACAAGCGCATCTGGCGCGCCAAAGTTGAAGCAGACCGCCTTCTACTCCACTACGACAGTCCAGCCGGAGAGGAGGGCTATCCCGGAAATCTCAGTGTCACTGTCGCTTATAGCCTGCGGGACGGTTCGCTCGCCCTTGACTATTCCGCCAAAGCGGATGCAGACACGGTTTGCAATCTGTCCAGTCACGCCTATTTCAATCTGGCAGGGCACGATGCGGGGGAGGTTGGTGAGCAGCTGCTGTGCGTCCACGCCGGACGCTATACGCCGCTCGGCGCATATAGCGCGCCAGATGGAACGATCGCATCAGTGAATGGCACACCGCTCGATCTGCGTATCCCGCGCCCAATGGCGGACGGCTGGGACAGCGGTTTTGATCAAATCCGCCGCGCAGGCGGATACGACCACAACTATATTATAGAGGGTGAAGGGATGCGTCCTGTTGCCGTGGTTTACTGCGTTCAGACGGGAATCCAGCTCACTCTGCGGTCGGATATGCCCGGCGTGCAGGTGTATTCCGGCAACTCTATCGGATCAGATCTGCCGCGCGGAAAAGGCGGTGCGGTCTATGGCAAACGTCATGGCTTTTGTCTGGAGACTCAGTTCTGGCCCAACGCATTTGCCTGCCCGGGCTTTCCGTTGCCCATCCTGCGGGTGGGGGAGATCTGGCACCACCGCACCGAGTACGTTTTTTCCACGCGATAAAGGCGAAAATACAGCACAAAACACCGGCAAGACAATTGTCCTGCCGGTGTATACTTTGCTATGGAATTATTGATCGGACGCCTGCAGCACAAAAATGCGGGAGTCAAAGTCGCAGCTTTTACGGTCGTCCGGCTGGCATTCGCCGGCAGAACCGTCTGTTGTGATCAGGCCGATGTGCATCAGCTCGTCGCCGTAGTGCGATTCCTTCCCGTCGACGACATAGTCCAATGCAGGATCCAGACCTTTGAGCCGCACCCGGCGGTAGGGGCCGTTGACCTCATTGAGGAACTTGTAGTAGCCGACAATAGCCGTGCGCTTGTCCGGACTGACGACCATCCAGCTCATGATATTCCCGCCATCAAACGGCGACAGCAGGCGATAGAAAGTGCCGAACTGGATGACCGCGCGGTACTGCTTCATAAACGCGATCTGCTCGCGCACGAGCGCGCGTTCCGCTTCGGTCAGCTTGTTGAGATCGAGCTCATAGCCAAAGGTGCCGAAGAACGCCACGTTGGCGCGGGTCGAGATAGGCGTGGTGCGGAACAGTTGATGGTTGGGGCAGGCCGAAACATGCGCGCCGATCGCGCTGACTGGATAACAGTAGCTTGTGCCATACTGGATACGCATGCGCTCCACTGCATCCGAATCATCCGAGCACCAGCCCTGTGGGGCATAGTACAGAATACCCGGATCAAAACGGCCGCCACCCGAGGCGCACGATTCAAACAGGATATGCGGGAACGCAGTGACCAGACGCTCATACAGATCGTATACGCCAAGGATATAACGGTGGAACACCTCGCCCTGCCGGTCGGCAGGCAGCGCCGCGGAGAAGCACTCGGTGATGCAGCGGTTCATATCCCACTTGACGTAGGATATCTTCGCGCCAGAGAACAGCGCATGTAACTGACTGAAAATGCAGTCAACGACCTCCTTGCGGCTGAAGTCGAGCACATACTGGTTGCGCCCGTGGGACGCCGGACGGCCGGGCACATGGATGATCCAGTCTGGGTGCGCGCGGTACAGATCGGAATCCTTGTTGACCATTTCGGGCTCGATCCAGATGCCGAATTTCATGCCGAGCGCCTCAATCCGCTCGGACAGGCCGGCCAGACCACGCGGCAGGCGCTCTGGATTGGGGGTCCAGTCGCCCAAACCGGCGGTATCGCTCGAGCGCGCGCCGAACCAGCCGTCATCCAGCACGAAGAGCTCAACGCCGTCCTCGTGCGCTGTACGCGCGATGTTGACCAGCTTATCCTCGTCGAAATCGAAGTAGGTGGCTTCCCAGTTGTTGATCAGAATCGGGCGCGGCTTGTCACGCCATTCTCCGCGTGCCAGCCGGCTGCGGTACAGGCTGTGATAGGTTTGGCTGAGCGCATTTAAGCCGTCCGCAGTATAGACTATGACCGCTTCCGGCGCCTGGAACGACTCTCCTGCCTCCAGCTTCCAGTCGAAGCCGAACGGGTGGATGCCCATGAGCACCCGGGTGGTGTTCCAGGAATCGACCTCCGCCTGCGCGAGGAAGTTGCCCGAGTAGATCAGAGAAAACCCAATCGCTTCGCCCTTGTCCTCGTCAGCCGTCGGGCGCTTGAGGATGACAAAGGGGTTGTGGTTGTGCGAGGAGCAGCCGCGCACCGAGCCGACTGACTGGACGCCCTGCTCCAACCGGCGGTCCTTGCGCTGGCGCTCACGCGACCACGCGCCGGAGAAGTGGATGAAATCATAGTCGCAGTCTGGCAGATCCAGACACAGGCTCATCGCGCGGGTCAGGTGCAGCGGCTGACCGCCGGTATTGACGATGCGCGCCGAGCGTGCCAGAGCGTCGTACCCGGCGAACACGGTATACAGCAGCTCCACCTGTACATCTGCGACCGGGTCGCGCAGCAGGATGGACAACGTCTCAGCCTCGTTGTCCTGCTCACAGTAGGTGGCGGGCAGGCCGGTCAGAGCGGGCTTGCCGGCTGTGACCGTGTGGGAGACATACTGCAGATCGATCACGCGGTTACCGTTCGGCTCGACCAGTTCAATGGCTGGCGCGGAAAAATCACCTGTGCCGTAGGTGGGGTATTCGCGCTTGATGTGGTCCATGGAAAACCGCTTATCGCCTTCGTAGACGTAGGCGGTCATCGGCCGGTGGTTGCATTCGAGCAGATGTCCAAACTCCTCCCGGTCTCGGACAGCCTTACCAAAGTAAAGCTGTCCGAGGTTGCCGTTGCGGAGGATCTGGAAGATGTAGCTCAGCCGACCGTTTGTCAGATGGAAGGTCTTGCTGGACGGATGATAGAGAATGCTCATATACGATTCTTCCTTTCTTCCGTAGAAAAGGGGATGGGCGGGTCAGTCCTTGTCAGCCTTGGATGCGTGCAGCGCGTTGACCTGACGGGTCAGCGCATCCAGACGGTCTCCCTTGAGCTTGTACGCATACTTGAAAATCAGGAAGCTCAGGATGGCCAGAATAATCGGGATGACGAACATCAGCACGCGGATACCGAAGATCGTACCTGCAGACTGCATCTCGCCTGCGTTGGCCAGTGTAGCGTCGTAGCCGACGATATCCAGACCAATACCGGTCAGCAGGCCGGCGACTGCCATGGCGGCCTTCATCAGGAAGGTCTGCGCAGAACAGGTGACCGATTCATTGCGTTTGCCGAACTTCACTTCGCCGTAGTCGATGACGTCCGCGATGCAGCAGGTGGTCGTGCCGAGCGACAGGCCGGAGCCGAAGAAGATGAATGCGCAGCACAGAACAACCGCAAAGTAGTTGGTCGGGATGACATAGCCCGCCACGCACAGCAGCACCAGACCAAGAACCGGAAAGCCGCAGGCGAGGAAGTAGACCTTCTGACGGTCGATGCGGTGCGCGATAGCAGGGAACAGGAACAGGCCGATCATCTCAAAGACGATCGCAAAGCCAAAGATTGCGTACAAGCCGGCGTCACGGCAAACTTCCTTGAAATAGTATACCGCAAAACCCTTGAGGATCTGGGTGCAGAGATTGAAGGTCAACAGCAGGCCGATAAAAGCGACGAGCTGGTCGTTTTTGACAATAACAGAGAACGCTTCCTTGAGGCTGGTCTTGGTCGCCTTTGCACCGATCGTGGGCGGCTCCTTGACGTTGAAGACCGTGATGGCAATGCAGATGATGAACAGCACAACAATCGCGATGGCGGAGTAGGTGAAGCCGGTCTCGGAAATGTTGAAAACGCTGCCGTCATCTTGGGTCTGCATGACCGTGGTGTCGCCTGCCATGCGGTTGAAGAAGTCGATCATGTACAGGCCGAAGGTGCAGATCACAAAGCCGCCCAGCGACGCGCCGATACGCGGTATGACAGAGATGGACTCGCGCTCGCGCGGGTTGGAGGACAGGTTGGGCAACCAGGACCAGTACGGGACGTCCATCATCGTATAGCTCATGCCATACAGGATGTAGGTTACGGTCACATAGATCATCAGTTGGGTCTTATCCTCAATGCCGAAGGTAGTGAACGTCAGGATAAAGAACACCGAGTTGACCAATGTGCCGATGGCGATCCAGATGCGGAACTTGCCGAAGCGGGTACGGGTGTTGTCCACGATCATGCCCATCATTGGGTCGTTGATCGCATCCCAGATGCGCGCTGCAAAGAACAGTACGCCGACAAAGGTGCCGCTCAAGCCAAGCGTATCCGTGTAGTACAGCATCAAGAACGCGCCGACCAGATTGACGATCGCATCCTTACCGATCGCGCCGATGCCGAAAGCGTATTTTTGCCGCGCCGGCAGCCTGCCCGAGGTGTAGTTCTCTTTTTTACCCATGGTGAATCTCCTTTCTTTTCTGCAGGGTATGGAAATGTATTTTGAATAAATGTCCTATTAACGCCGATCCTGCAGCATTTTTATCCTCAGAACGGACAAACATGCTGATTCGCCGTATTGCACAAATCATGCGCGCTTAAATTGTGCAATACTTACAAATAAAAATCGATGTTCTGTGGACATATTCAACAAAAAATATATTGACTATTTATGCGAAATAACTATAATGGTATCTGTCAGGTGAACAGAACCTGATGAACAAAATCAATCGAATCGATCATACGAATGGAGGCTATCCCAAATGAAGAACAAGTATTCTTATTCTGAGAAGCTGGGTGCGCTGCTTTACAGCATGAACCGTATGAACACATATATGGGTCGTGTCACCGAAGCAGACCGTGACTGCATGGAAGTTCTGCGCGATATGAATCGCTGAACCACAGGCAGTATACACTTAGCAATTTCTTAACAAGGAGCAGATGGCGCTGGGCAAAAGCCCGGCGCTTTTGTATTTTAGAGCTGGACCGGCGGGCGGATAAGGGGACGAACCGTGCCGCCGGCCCATGCAGTTCCGGATCGCGCTCAGTCCACGCTTTGCGCGAACCGCAGAAAGGCGGCTCTGCCTGCATCCGTGCGCTTATACACGCCTGCATGCTCCAGAACAGTGGCAAACACCAGCCCGACCTCCTTATGGATAATGGCTGTGATATTGTCCGGCGTCAGGTCATATCTGGAAGCAAAGCCTTCTGCCCAGTCTGCATGGGCAGCGGTCAGTGGG
>USLE01000084.1 GCA_900555465.1 uncultured Butyricicoccus sp. | reverse complement strand
GACAGAGGGGGCGGCAAGTCTATGAGATCGCTTCGAATGGAGTTTTTCAAGTGCAGACGCCGCCGGCTGTGGCTGCCGCTCATCATCATGCTGGCCGCGCAGCTCGCCTGGGGGCTGTACAGTATGCGCGACCCGAGTGCAAAGGAGCTGCAGCAGGGCTGGGCGATGATCCTGTACAATTTCCCCATGCTCAACGCGATGATGACGCCGGTGATCGCCGCTGTCGTGGCCTCACGCATGGCGGATATAGAGCACAAGGGACAGACGCTCAAGCTGCTGGAAACCGTCCAGCGCACGGGTGCCCTGTTCGACAGCAAATTTGTCTGCGGCGCGGTGTACATGACCGCATTTATCGCCGTGCAGATCGTCGTGATCATCGGCTTCGGCATGGTAAACGGATTTGCAGGCGCCCCGCCGCTGGATAAAATCGGGGAATATTTTGTCGCCACCCTGCTGACCACACTAACCGTCCTGCTGCTGCAAATGGTGCTCTCGCTTCTAATACCGAATCAGATGATCGGCATGATCATCGGCCTGCTCGGGTCGTTTGTCGGCCTGTTTTCCCTGTTCTTCCCGCCGTCGTTCCAGAAATTTCTTCCCTGGGCGTATTACGCGGTACTGTATAACACCAGAATGGACTGGGACGGGGCGACCCGCATCAGCGATTATTATTTCATTGACTTTGACTGGGCGGGGTTCGCCTGCCTGATCGTGTATTTCGTGGTGATCTACGTGATCGGCCGCAGGTTGTTCGTCAAAAAGGAGGTCTGACCCATGCTCTTCCGTTCGATTCGCGCAGAATTCCTCAAACTGCGCCGCTCCTATGTCTGGCTGGCAATGCTCATCCTGCCGGTGCTGTCCGCCGGGCTGGCTACTGCCAATTACCTGAACAACCTCGGGCTGCTGACCGACCAGTGGTATTCGCTCTGGACACAGCACGCGCTGTTTTACTGCGCGCTGTTCGCCCCGGCACTGACCGGCGTGTACTGTGCCTATGTGTGCCGGCTGGAGCACCTGAACCGCAACTGGAACGCTGTGATGACCCAGCCCATCCCGGTGCACACCATGCTGGCCGCCAAGCTGATCGTTGTCTCGCTCCTGACCGCGCTGACACAGATATTGATCGGCGTACTGTTTATCCTGAGCGGCAAGCTGGCCGGATTGACCAACCCGATCCCGTTTGAACTGCTGTACTGGGTCGTCCGCGGCTGGTGGGCGCTGACCGTGCAGGCGTCGCTGCTGCTGTGCATTGCACTTATCATCCGGTCGTTTGCCGTGCCGGTCGCAGCGGGTATTCTGGGCGGATTCTGCGGGCTGCCCGCTCTGGTCAAGGGATTCGGCGTGTACTTCCCCTTTTCCCTGCTCGAGCTCGGCATGTGCTCGCACAATCCGTCCGAACCGATGGATTGCAGCGCCGCAGCCTTCCTCATCAGCTCCTGTGCGTATCTGCTGCTGGGCTTTGGCCTCAGCGTGCTTTGGATGAGAACGCAGGATGTGAAAACAGCATAAAAACAGGAGCCGCCTCTTTTGAGGCGGCTCCTGTCCGTGATTTTTAGGTTTTGATTACTTGGCAACGTCCTCGCAGAAGCGCATCAGGATCGTTGCAGCCTCTGCGCGGATCGCATTGCCCTGCGGCTCGAGCGTGGTGCTCGTGCTGCCGGTGATCAGGCCCTGCTCATTCGCCCACTGCATTGCAGTCACAGCATATTCGCTGATCTCAGAGGCATCCGTGTAGCTGTCCAGGCTGCCGGAGGTGGTCACATCATAACCCTTGTACTGCGCGTAGCGGTACAGGATCGCAGCCATCTGCTCACGGGTGATCGTGTCCTCCGGACCGAACAGGCCGTCGCCGTAGCCGGTCACAATGCCGTTGGCGTTTGCCCATGCAACTGCATCTGCATAATAGGCATCCGCATTGACGTCAGTAAAGTCAGCCGCCTCGGTCTCGGGCTCGCCCTCCATGCGGTACAGGATGGTGACGATCATGCCGCGAGTCGTGGTTTCATCCGGGCCGAAGGTGGTTTCGCCGGTGCCGTTCATCAGGCCGTTTTCGGTGACGTAATCCACTGCATCCGCATACCAGCTGTCAGCGGGAACATCGGTGAAGCCTGCATATTCCGCATACAGGCTGTTCGCCAGATCAATTGCTTCCTGGGCCATCTCCTTGCCCAGTTCGGTCGCCTTGGTGCGCGCCGCAGCGGGATCCGCCGCATAGGCTGCCGCCATGTCGTCCTCCTGCGCTGCGAACTCCTCAATGAACTTCTGCTGGAGCTCGTTATACGCCGCGCGGATCTCCACGCCTACGCCGTCATGGTCGTTATTCGCCAGCTCCGCAACACGCTGGAATGCCCAGTATGCCGAACCCTCGGTGTATTCCGTGCCCTCTACCTGATAAGCAGCCAGCGTGTCATCCAGCAGCATGGAATAGAACGGTACAAATACCGAATAATCCGACATGGCCATTGCCTGCCACTGTACGACAGACAGCTCGGTCGGCAGGTCGTCGCGCAGCTCAAAGATGTGGGACTCCGCCTGACGGTTGGTGCTGATGCCGCGGATGGTCGTATCCTTATAGGAGTCATAGACCGTGCCTTCGCCATGCTGCGCAAAGAACTCGGTCAGATCCTCGACAGAGATCTTGCGGTCCGGCGTGAAGGTGAACGCATATTCCTCCTGATCCGGAGTCACATTCATGGACTCGTTCAGGAAGTTCTGGCCCATCGCAATGCGGTAGCGGCCGGAATCGTCAAAGCCGTTGCCGTCTGCAACAGCGCCATAGGACTGCTGCACGTTGATGATGCCTGCTTCTGCGTCGCCGACAAAGGTGCCCGCTTCCTGCGCGACCTCGATCAGCTGATCGGATACCAGATAGTTCTCCGTGTCGTTGACATCGACCTCAGCGATCATGTTGACGTTGGGGTTGACCAGAACGACATCGTCCGGCAGCTTGTAAGCAACATACTGGTGGCCGGAGAGGACCTCCATGTACCAGACTTCGTTCTTATCGCCGATCATGATGCAGTGGTTGGCCGCCGCGCCATCCTGCGCAACCAGTTCCGCCAGCAGCTCAACGCCTTCGCGCGCGGTTTTGGACTGGCCCAGCAGAATGGTCGCATAGGAAATCTCGTCAATGCCGGTCAGGACATTGGGGTCCGTGCCGTCCTCGCCGACGATCTTGTCGGTCGAATGGATGGTGACCGTAGCGGTCAGCGCAACGCCGTGCTCGTTGACGCCGGCTTCCTCGTACGAAGTCAGGTCATCGGAAGCGTACTCGCCAAAGTCCTCAGCGTTCGGATCGTCCTTGAGCGCGGTATAGCGGTAGCTGTCCGTCTTGTAAGTATATTCATAGCCATAGCCGTCCACATAGGTCTCGCCCGCCTTGTGGTCGCCCGCTTCATGCACAAAGAAGATCTTGTTGTACGCCGAACCGATATCCTCCGAGCGGCCGAACATGGTGTAGCCGCTGGCGGAAACGTCCTTGCCGACATACACGCCGGTGCATGCGCCTGCGCCGACAACGCTGGTGGCCAATACTGCCGCAGCAGTCATGACGCAGGCAATGGTTCTTTTTCCAAACTTCATTTTTCTTTACCCCTCCTGCATACTTATGTAAAAGCATGATTAAATTTACATATATTCTACTACTGTGATATCATTTCGTCAAGCACTTATTTCAAAATTCGTCATAACTTCTTCATAGCGTGGAAAACCTTTCCGAAATGCAAAAAATCCGCCCTTTTCAGGACGGATTTGTATGGTGGACAATGACGGGTTCGAACCGCCGACCTTCCGCACGTCAAGCGGATGCTCTTCCAGCTGAGCTAATTGTCCAGATACAGGACGGTGAATATATACACTTCACCGTCCATATTGACTTGTAATCAGTTCTTGCAGCGCTCGAGATACTCACCGGTACGGGTATCGATCTTGATGCGCTCGCCCTGCTCGATGAACAGCGGAACCTGAACCATTGCACCAGTCTCAACCTTTGCCGGCTTGAGGGTGTTGGTCGCAGTGTTGCCCTTGAAGCCCGGATCGGTCTCGATGATCTCAAGCTCAACAAAAAGCGGAGCCTCAACTGCATAAACGCTGCCCTTGTAGGAGCAAACCTTGCAATTCTCGTTTTCCTTTACAAAACGGAAATCGTCGCCCAGCGTATCCTTACCGATCGGGATCTGCTCATAGGTCTCGTTATCCATGAAGTAGTAAAGGTCACCTTCGTTGTAGAGATACTGCATATCGCGGCGCTCTACATACGCAGCTTCGTATTTATCAGTCGGGTTGAAGGAACGCTCAGTTACCGCGCCGGTAATCACGTTCTTCATTTTTACGCGAACGAACGCAGCGCCTTTGCCCGGCTTTACATGCTGAAATTCGACAACCTGAAGCACCTGACCATCCATTTCAAAGGTCGTGCCGTTACGAAATTCGCCTGCCAACATATCGCTATTCCTCCAAAGAAAGTATCCTCATTCGCGCTGCCCTCACGAACAGTGCTTGTATATTCTACCGCATATTTTTCGATTTGGCAAGAGGAAAATACAAATTTCTCAAAAAATTTTTCAGACGCGGAAAATGACAGGCGGCGGGCCATGCGCCGCGCCGCCTGTCGCTACCTTATATCCGGCTATGTGGTGAGCCCAAAAAATCAGCAGCAGCAGCAGCCGTTGTTGCCGCAGGTGCAGCAGCCGTTCATATCGCCGCGGTTGCCCTGATCACAGCAGCAGATCCAGATCAGGATGATGACGATGATGATCCACCACCAGTTGTTTTCGCCAAAGATGCCGTTAGAAGAACACATACGTTTTTTCCTCCTATCAAAGATTTCACTTCATACTATGGAGGAAGCATGTGGTCTGTTACACGTTCAGCCGATTATTTTTGCCGATACGCCGTCGCGGTGCAGCCCCTGCACCTGAACCGTCACGGGATGGTTTTTGGCAGCGCCCTCCCCTTCTATATAAATGGGAAAGCCGTATGTCCCATGCGCGGCCCAGCGGCCGTCCTCGGTCGGGTGCTCGGGCAGGGCCTGCATATGCTGTCCGACAAAGCCTTTGCGATAGGCTTCGCTCAATGCCGCCGCTGTTTGCTTGGCGCGTGCAGCACGCGCTGCCTTTTTCTGCCGGGACAGCTGCCCGGACATGGAAGCGGCGCGGGTCCCCTTGCGGACGGAATACGGGAATACATGCACGGAAGCGAACGCGCACCGGTTCAGAAATGCCAGCGTCTGCGTAAACTCCGCCTCGGTCTCCCCAGGAAAGCCGACAATCAGATCGGTCGTGACCGAGCAGTCCGGAAAAGCGTCGCGCAGCAGCTGCACAGAGTGATAATATTGTTCGGTGGTGTATCTCCTTCCCATGCGCTCGAGCACAGTGTCGCAGCCGCTCTGCAGGGACAGGTGAAAATGCTGCGCCAGATTGTCAAAACCCGCCAGCCGGCGGCAAAAGTCTTCGTCCACAACGCGCGGGTCAAGCGAGCCGAGCCGGAAGCGGACCGCGGGATGGGCAGGCAGCAGGCTGCACAGCAGATCGACCAAAGACGATTTCGGCTGGAGATCCCGGCCGTAGGAGGCAATCTCAATGCCGGTCAGCACAATCTCATACACCCCGGCCTGCTGCAGGCGCGCGGTCTCCTGCTCTGCAAGCGCGGGCGGCAGCGACCGCACCCGCCCGCGGGCATAGGGAATAATACAATAGGTGCAGAAATTATTGCAGCCATCCTCGATCTTGAGCAGCGCGCGCGTGCGCCCCTTTGGGATGCCCGCGGGCAAGGCTTCATATTCCGGCCCGCCGTCGGCCTCCGCAGGGGCCTCCCTGCCCTGCACGGCGGCTTCACACAGGTCGAGCGTGCGCGCGCGGTCGGACGTGCCGCAGATCAGGTCGATCTCCCCGGTCGCACGGATGCGGTCGGGATCGGTCTGCGCAAAGCAGCCGCAGGCCGCGATCACCGCATGGGGGTTGTCCTTGCGCAGCTTGTGGAACGCGCGGATATTCTTATGGTCGGATACCGAGGTGACCGTACAGGTGTTGACAATGACAGCGTCTGCGTCCTTTTCGACGATCTCGTGCCCGCGCGAAGCGGCAAGCTGGGTCAGCGCCTGGGTCTCAAACAAATTCACCTTGCATCCGAGGGTAAAAAAAGCGAACTTCATCGTTTGCTCCAATCTGTTTATTTATGATATTTTGCGCATATATTCGGACCTGTTGACAAATCCCTCACCTGGTCATTCCTATGTTATAATAGGGGATAAG
>USLE01000083.1 GCA_900555465.1 uncultured Butyricicoccus sp. | reverse complement strand
CACCTTGGCCGCCGGATCGGCGTGCGTCGCGCTGGACGGGCAGGTGCAGCGCTACCGCGCGCAGCGGTACTACATGCTCAACAAGCCCGCGGGCGTGATCACCGCCAGCCGCGACGAGCGGCACGAGACCGTGCTCGACCTGTTTCCGGCGGGCGAGCGGCGCGGCCTGTTCGCAGTGGGCCGTCTGGACAAGGACACCGAGGGCCTGCTGATCGTCACGGATGACGGCGCGCTCAGCCATGCGCTGATGAGCCCGGCGCGCCATGTTTCCAAGGTATATGAGGCTGTGGTCGAGGGAGAGCTCGCGCGCGACGCGGCAGAGCGCTTCCAAAAGGGGCTGGCGCTGCGCGACGGCACCGAATGCCTGCCCGCGCGGCTGGAAATCCTGTCCGAGGGTGCGGAGACCCGGGTGCGCGTTACCCTGCGCGAGGGAAAATACCATCAGGTCAGGCGCATGGTCGCTGCGGTCGGCGGCACGGTGGTGCAGCTGCGGCGCGTGCAGCTGGGCGGGCTGGTGCTCGATCCAAAACTGCCGGCGGGCGCGTTTCGGGAGCTGACCGGGGAGGAGCTGGAACTGCTCCGGCAGCCCGGCGTAAGCCTCGGCTAAAAATCGCCAAAAAAATTTGAAAATTTTTGTACAAAAATGTAGAAGAGTATGATATAATAGCATAAAATGCACAGGGAAGAAGCTGCGTTCTTGTGGAGAATGATGATAGGACGCGGCGAAGGGCTCAGCCAGACGGGCGCGCGCTGCGTCCGGGGAATACGGTAAAGAGACGGGAAAGGTGATGGAAATGGCTTCAAGATTGTTCCAGTCGATTGTTTTGCAGATGAAGGATACCGTGGATCGCACCATTGGTATCGTGGACGCGAGCGGTGCTGTGGTTGCGTGCACCGACCTGCCCCGCATTGGCGAGATGCGGGAGGAAGCGATCACGGAACTCGGCTTTGCCGGTGACATCGTGCGCTTCGGCGGCTATACCTACCATACAACGGGCGACCGCGCCTCGCGGCTGGAATACGCCGTTTTCGTACAGGGTGAGGATGAACTGGCGCGCAGCATCTGTTCGCTGGTCGCGGTAGCGATCAACAACATCAAGACGCTGTACGACGAAAAGCACGATAAGGCGACGTTTGTCAAGAATATCATTCTGGACAACATCCTGCCCGGCGATATTTACATCAAATCCCGCGAGCTGCATTTCGGCAACGATGTGCCGCGCGTGGTGTTCCTGGTGCGCCAGCAGATGCCGGCGGACGTGGCCGCGATCGACGTTGTGACCGGCATGTTCCCGGACAAGCAGAAGGACTTCGTGCTGCACATCTCCGAGACCGACATCGTCGTGGTTAAGGAGGTCAAGGCGGGCAGCGAGGTCAAGGACCTGATCAAGATCGCGACCTCGATCGAGGAGACCCTGCTCAGCGAGCTTTCGGTCAAGTGCCTGATCGGCATCGGCTCGGTATCCTCGCAGATGAAGGATATCGCCAAGTCCTTTAAGGAAGCGCAGACCGCGATCGAAGTCGGCGCGGTATTCGATACGGAAAAGAACATCATCAGCTTTGAAAACCTGGGCATCGGCCGCCTGATCTACCAGCTGCCGATCACGCTGTGCGAGATGTTCCTGTCCGAGGTGTTCAAGAAGGGCTCGATCGACTCGCTCGATCAGGAGACCCTGTTCACCATCCAGAAGTTCTTTGAGAACAATCTGAACGTCTCCGAGACCTCACGCAAGCTGTTCGTACACCGCAATACGCTGGTCTACCGTCTGGAAAAGATCAAAAAGCTCACCGGCCTTGACCTGCGCGAATTCGACCACGCGATCGTGTTCAAAGTGGCGCTCATGGTGCGCAAATATCTGGCCAGCCGTGAGGAAGGCGTGCGCTGAGTTACAGCTTGTTCACAAAAACTTCACGAAAAAAACCAAAGCGCGCAGTAGTTTGACAGTTATTGTCGTCTTGCGCGGCCGGGGAATATCTGCTATAATAAGCGAAGGTGCAGACAAATGCGCCTTCGCTTTTTATTTGCTTTTGCATTTTACTACGGCACCGGGGAGGATTGCCTGTGATACGGATGAATGATGTCACTGTCGTGTATGATAACGGCATACGCGCGGTGAATAAAGCCAGCCTGCGCGTGGACGAGGGCGAATTTGTCTTTCTGGTCGGCGCGTCCGGCTCGGGCAAGACAACGATCATCAAACTGCTGACCGCCGAGGTGCGCCCGACCGAGGGCCGCGTGCTGGTCAACAACTATAATATCGGCGAGATGAAAAAACGCCAGATCCCGTACCTGCGCCGCACGCTGGGCGTGGTGTATCAGGATTTCCGCCTGATCAAGACCAAGACCGTGTATGAAAACGTGGCGTTCGCCATGCGCACGATCGGCGCCAAGGGCAAGGCCATCAAGGAGCGCGTGCCCTATGTGCTCGATCTGGTCGGGCTGACGGAAAAGGCGCAGGAAAAGCCGATGAACCTTTCGGGCGGCGAGCAGCAGCGCGTCGCGATTGCGCGTGCGCTGGTCAACAACCCGCGCCTGATCATCGCAGACGAGCCGACCGGCAACCTTGACCCGGCCCGTTCGCTCGAGCTGATGACCCTGTTTGAGAAGATCAATGAGCTGGGCACCACCGTGCTGATCGTCACACACGAAAAGGGACTGGTGGACGAGTTTGAAAAACGTGTCGTGATGATCGACCAGGGCGAGGTCGTCAGCGACCAGACAGGTGGGTACTATCAGCTATGAGACGATTTGGTTACTATTGGAAGGAAGGCTTCCGCAATATTTTCAAACACGGCTTCATGTCGATCGCAGCGGTGCTCATCATGGTCGCCTGCCTGCTTTTGACAGGAACCGTGACCCTGATCGCGTATAATATTGATCTGAGCATCACGGAGCTGCAGCAGTCCAATGAGATCGTCGTCTGGATCGATGAGAACCTGACCACGCGCGAGGCGCGTGCGCTCGGCTCGGAGTTTGATCAGATCGACAACATTGCGACCATTGAGTTTATCGACCGCGATGAGGCGCTTGAGGACTACCGTCAGGAGCTGGGCGACGACGCCTATATCCTCGAGGACTTCGGTTCGGACAACAACCCGCTGCGCAACAGCTTCGTGTTCACCATGAAGGACCCCTCGCTTGCGGAGGACACCATCGCACAGATCGAGGCGGTGGAGGGCGCGGACGATGTCCGTGCGGACGAGGCGGTCATCTCCCGCCTGATGCAGATCCAGAACGTGTTCAACATTGTCGCGCTTGCGATGGTGGTCGGCCTTGCGGTCATCTCGATCTTCATCATCTCCAACACGGTCAAGCTCGCGATGTTCGCGCGGCGTGAGGAGATCTCGATCCAGAAGATCGTCGGCGCGACCAACTGGTTCATCCGCTGGCCGTTTGTGATCGAGGGCATGGTGCTCGGCCTGCTGGCCGGCGGTCTGGCGTTCCTCGCGCAGTGGGGCCTGTATACCGAGCTGCACGGCATCGTCAGCGGCGTGATCCCGTATTTCCAGATCGTGCCGTTCGAGAGCGTGCGCTGGCTGGTGCTCGGCGTGTACTGCGGCGCAGGCGTGCTGTTCGGCATCGGCGGTTCGGTGACGAGCATCCGCAAGTTCATGAACGTATGATCCATCGGCAGCAGACAAAGGAGCGAATACCACTATGATGAAAAAGAAAACCGTGCGCCTGATCTCGTGTATCGTGGCGGGCATTCTGGTTATTGCGATGCTGGCGTCCATGCTGGCGTCCGGCCTGGTCTATGCGGCCGCAGCGGAGGATGATGCGGATGAGGCGTCGCTCAAGGACCAGCTGAGCCAGCTGGAGGAGCAGAAGTCCGCAGTGCAGGAGCGCATCGCGGATCTGACCGCGCAGGCCAATGACGTGCAGGCGACACGCGAGGCGCTGCAGCAGGAGATCGACCTGACCAAGCAGGAGATCTCGACGGTCGAGCAGTATATCGAGCGCCTGCAGCAGCAGATCGACATCAAGACCACCGAGCTGGAGGCCGCGGAAAAGGCGCTGGCGGAAAAGGAAGAGCAGTTTGCACAGACCGTCCGCACCACCTATGAGCAGGGCGACGTCAGCTATCTGGAGGTCGTGCTCAATGCTTCGAGCTTTTCCGACCTGCTGACCCGCATGGAGATCGTCTCCGCGATCATGGAGGACAACCAGAAGACCGTGGACGAGTACACCGCGGCCAAGGAAGATATCGAGCAGAAGCGCGACGACCTGCAGGATACGCAGGACGAGCAGAAGGACTATCAGGAGAACCTGAGCTACAAGGTGGACGACCTTGCAGCGAGCGAGGCCGAGCAGGCCGCGCTGCAGGAGAGCCTCGAGGCCTATAAGGCGGAGAGCGAAGCTGAATACGACCGCATCGCCAGCGAGATGCAGGACGTCAGCAACCAGATCGCGGCGCTGTCCGCGCAGGCGGCGGCGAACGGTTCGGTACCGATGGGCGACGGCACGCTGATCTGGCCGACCCCGAGCTGCACGGTGACCAACTCGGCATACGGCTACCGTGTGCACCCGATCTACGGCACGGTCAAGTTCCATGCGGGCGAGGATATCCCGGCGGGCTACGGCGCGGAGATCCTGGCGGCGGCTTCCGGTACGGTTGTCACCGCGGGCTGGGTTTCCGGCTACGGCAACTACACGGTTATCGACCACGGCGGCGGCCTGATGACGGCTTACGGCCACCAGAGCTCGTTTGCGGTCTCGGTGGGCGACGTTGTCACCCAGGGACAGGTCATCGGCTATGTCGGCTCGACCGGCAACTCGACCGGCCCGCACCTGCACTTCGAGGTGTACGTCAACGGCGCAACGGTCGACCCGAAGAGCTATTTCTAAGCATCTGAGGCAGAGATACATAAAAGGGGAGGGCGGATGACCCTCCCCTTTGCTATGGAGGGATGGCATTGAACAGACTGAGGGAAACAAAAATCACGCTCGCAACTGCGCTGGCGCTGTGCATTGCGGTCGCTGCGGCGGCGGTGCTCGGCTGCTATGCGGTGCTGCGGTGGAGCAGCCCGGCGGTGGAGACCAAGCTGCGCGAGATCGACCGCATCGCCGCATCGCGCTATGTGGGCGATCTGGATACGGAGGCGGTGGCGGATTATGCGGCAGCCGGCTATGTGGCCGGGCTGGGCGATCAGTGGTCGTCCTACATCCCCGCGGACCAGTATGAGCAGTACCGCATGAACAGCGAAGGCCAGGGCTGCGGCATTGGCGTGGCGGTCATCAGCACGGAGGACAGCATCCGCGTCAATCTGGTGTATGATGACTCGCCCGCCGCGCAGGCCGGCATCGAAAAAGGCGATTACATCGTGGCTGCGGCGGGCCTGACGGTCGAGGCGGACGGCGCGGATGCGGTCATTGACGCGATCCGCGGCGACGAGGGCACCGAGGTCAGCGTATCCGTGCGCAAGGACGGGACGGACGAGGTGCAGGAGCTGACCATGCAGCGCGCGGTCGTCACGCAGAAGATGGCGTGGGGGCAGATGCTGGACAGCAGCGTGGGCTATATCCGCATTGAGAACTTCCACGACGGCGCGGCGGCGCAGTTCCAGAGCACGCTGGACGGCCTGCTCGCAGACGGCGCACAGGCGCTCGTGATCGATGTGCGGCACAACGGCGGCGGCCGCGTCAAGGAGATGAGCGAGGTGCTAGACCCGCTGCTGCCCGAGGGCACGATCATGACCCTGCGCACGAAAGACGGGGATGAGACCGTGTATTCCTCGGACGCGGACATGATCGACCTGCCCATCGCGGTGCTGATCGACGACCAAAGCATCTCGGCTGCGGAATTTTTTGCCGCCGCCCTGCAGGAGTATGACCGCGCCGCGCTGGTCGGCACGCATACCACCGGCAAGGGCCGCGCGCAGCAGACGTTCGAGCTGAGCGACGGGTCGGCGGTCAACCTGTCGGTCGAAGAGTATTTCACCCCGAACGGCAACAGCCTTGCGGATGTCGGCATCGCGCCGGACATCGAGGTCACGCTCACCGAGGAGCAGCAGGCGGACTTTTATTTCCTCACGCCGGAGGACGATCCGCAGTTGCAAAAAGCGGTCGAAAGCGTGCGATAATCCGGCCCGCGGCAGAGTAAAATTCACCGAAAATGAGAATGTGCGCTTGACACGGCGCGCATCCTTACCTATAATAAGTTGTACTGTACGGCTGGAACGCCGATCAACGATGAGTAAGAAGGGTTTGCAAAACATGGCAAAAGAAATCAAGCTGACACAGGAAAGTTTGGACGCTTATAAGGAAGAACTTGAATATCTGAAGAC
>USLE01000082.1 GCA_900555465.1 uncultured Butyricicoccus sp. | reverse complement strand
CTCCTCGTCCGGACCCTCTGCCGTGACGGTGATCGTGCTGCCGTGCCGCACGCCCAACCCCATCAGACTCATCAGACGGGTGGCCTCAGTCTGCTTGCCGTCATGCGTGATCGTGATTTTGCTCTGGAATTCCTTTGCGGTCTTGACCAGCTGTCCCGCCGGACGGGCATGGATGCCGATGGGATCGGTGATTTCGTAATTGAAGGTTTTCATTTCGATCTTCCTCTCTCATTTACAGACTGTTCGGGAATAAAAAAAGACCAAACGACCGAATACGATATGTCGATTCGGTGGTTTGGTCTTGCCTGCCTTACCAGTCACAAGCCTGTGTAAACTTTTTACAGAGAAAGCATACTATTTTCCACATACTTTGTCAACGGTTTTGTCCTGACTGGGATGAAAATTGTTGATTTGCACAGGTTTTTTACCTGTAATTTATTCATTATGCGCTCTGCCTGCCTGTGTTACATTTCGCTTTTCGGCTTTTCCAACAGCGCCTCAAACAGATATATTGCGTGCCGATCTGTTCATAGATCCCCTGCGCAGTCGCGTCGCCTTCCATGCAAGCTCGCAGGTGAATTCAAACCGCTGGATCACACCATCCCGAATGATTTTGACAGGGGCCTCCCAATAGACCTGCAGGCCTTCGCGCTGCCATAATATGATTTGGCGTCCCTCCCGGCGTCCACACCATTCCTGACGCATTGTATTTGTTGGAGCAAAAGCAGTGTAAAATGTCTGGTTTTGCGTGGATTCAGAACTTTTTCTGCGAAAGATACAAGGAAAATCAATGGAGAGACCCGCTCCGACTCCAAAGGCCGTGCGTTCGAATCGCATCGGGCGTACCAGGAAACCCACTGTTTCGCAAGAAACAGCGGGGTTTTGTGATTTTACTGCCGCAAATCAATGGGTATCGAGGTGGCCGGATACGATTGGTTTAGTGCAGATCTGAGGGACGCTCGGTTTTCATATTGCGGATGTGCGCGGTAAATTTTTGGGAGAAATGCGCAAACATATCAGGAAATAAGCCGGGTTCGTGCAGTTTTCTGCCTTTTATGGTCGGCGTGCAGCTTTTGCAAACACGAATTAGTAAAAATAACTATAATTTCCTGAATTTGCATATCCGGATATGTATGCTATACTGGATACAAACAGTAGGAAGCGGGGGAGGCGCATGTCTGATTTAAAAAATGCGGCCTGTGGCGCCGTTGCAAAATCCGATCCTGAGGACAGAGGATACTATTTGCCGGTGTGGATGCACGCGGAGGATACGGCCGGTGTGCTGGAATTGCTCTGCCGAGAGTGGCTGCCGCAGCCGACGCTCGGTTTTTTGCAGGACGCTGTGGGCGCAGATGCCTTTTGGCAGTTGATCCGTTTTCTGGGGCTGACGCACGACGTTGGAAAGCTCACAGCTGTGTTTCAAAGCACCATCCGGACAGCGGTAGAGGATACGTCGCTTTGTATGCTGCCCATACCCGACAGCGGCAGCTTTTCCGATCCGCATTGCACGCCGCACGCGATGGCAAGCGAAGCAATTTTGCTGTGGTATGGCTGTCCGCCCAGAATCGCGCAGATCGCAGGCGCACATCATGGCAAGCCGCAGTCGGTGATGGCCGATGCAGAAGATGCCATTGAGACCTGGCCGAAAAATTTCGGAGGCAGAGAGCCGGCGCAATGGAAGCGGTGCTGGCGCGCTTTTTTGGATGCAGCGATGAAAGAAGCGGGGGTTGCCGATCCGGACAGCCTGCCGCAGCGCATTCCGATGACGGCACAGATGCTGCTGACCGGCCTGCTGATCATGGCGGACTGGATCGCCAGCAATACAACATATTTTCCGCTGATTGCGGTCACGGAGACCGGCTCCGAACAACAGTATCCGGCGCGTGTCGAGGCGGCATGGCAGACAATCGATCTGCCCAATCCGTGGCAGGGCAGCCTGTGGGGGACGGATGAATCCAAGTTCGAGGATCAGTTCGGGTTTTCGCCGAACCCGATCCAGACTGCGGTCATGGACATACTGGGGGCCGCGGCCCAACCCGGCATTTTGGTGCTGGAAGCGCAAATGGGCACAGGAAAAACCGAAGCGGCCCTCGCGGGAGCGGAGCAGCTCGTCGGAAAGGAAGCAGCCGGCGGCTTATTTTTCGGACTGCCGACGCAGGCGACAGCGAACGGCCTGTTCCCGCGCATCTGCACCTGGGCCGCCTATCAAGCTGAGATGGATCACGATACCTATGGGATTCGTCTGGCGCATGGCGCAGCGGCGCTCAATCAGCAGTACCGGGAGCTGTTCCGCGGCAGTGCACGGTTGGCGGAAGATGAAAGCGAAACAACCGGTCTGATCGCGCACAGCTGGTTTGAGGGCAGAAAACAGGCGTTGCTCGCGGACTTTGTGGTCGGCACGGTCGACCAACTGCTGATGGCTGCGCTCCGGCAAAAGCATGTGATGCTGCGGCACCTCGGGCTTGCAGGAAAAACCGTGATTATCGATGAAGTACATTCCTACAGTCCGTATATGAATTGCTATCTGGATCGGACCCTTACCTGGCTCGGTGCATATGGCGTGCCCGTGATTGCGCTGTCTGCCACGCTGCCCGCCTTTCGGCGGCGGGAGATGATTGCCGCCTACCTGACCGGCAGAGCGGGCAAACAGAAATACCGTTTGCCGGAACAGGTGGCTTGGCAAACCAGTTTAGGGTATCCGCTGCTGACGTGGACAGATGGGATGGAGATCAAACAGACCGCGGTATCAGACAGGTCGCAGAGCCGCGCGGTTCAGATTACCTATGCCAAAACCGCACAGGTGACAGCGCTCCTGCGGGAGAAATTAAATGCAGGCGGCTGCGCGGGCGTCATTGTCAACACCGTCCAGCGTGCGCAGCAGCTGGCGCAGCTGCTGCGGCGGGAGCTGCCGGAAATGCAGGTGATCGATTTCCATTCGCAGTTTATTATGACAGACCGCATCGAGCGGGAAACGCATCTGCTCGAGCGGATGGGCAAGCACTCGGCTCCGGCGCAGCGCAATGGGCTGATCGTCGTGGGCACGCAGGTGCTCGAGCAATCGCTTGACATCGATTTTGACCTGCTGCTGACCGATCTGTGCCCGATGGATCTGCTGCTGCAGCGCATCGGGCGGCTGCACCGCCATTCTAGGGTGCGGCCGGATGCTTTGAAGACGGCCCAGTGCATTGTGCTGGAGACCGAGGAACTCGAGCCGGGGGCGTGTGCGGTTTACGGCGCGTGGCTGCTGCTGCGCACGCGAAGCCTGCTGACCGCGCAGATCCGTTTGCCGGAGGATATTCCGGCATTGGTGCAGGCGGCATACAGCGATCCGGATCCCGACCAACTGGACGAGGCCGCACGTGAGGCCTGGCAGGCATACCAAAAGGAATATCAGATCGCAGTCAGCGATGCGGGGCATTTCCTCCTGCGAAAGCCGGGATATGGCCTGCTGGATGATATGACAGGCCTGCTGGATTATGATGCGGACGAGCGGGAATCGGGCGCGCAGGCCAGCGTGCGCGGCGGCGATCCGTCGATAGAGGTGCTGGTGCTGTTCCAGAACGAAGATGGTCAAGTATTTGCTATGGACGATCCGGCAAAGCCGATCTATACTGATCATGTACCATCGGCAGAGGAATGCCGGCACATTGCGCAGCAGCGCCTGCGTCTGTCCGGGCTGTTCAGCCGGAGCTGGCGGATGGATCAGGTGATCCGGGAACTCGAACAGCCCGGCTGCACGACGCTGCGGGAGTGGCAGCAGTCGGCGTGGCTGCGCGGTGAGCTGTTCCTGCTTTTGGATCAGGCGGGCAGAGGCACGTTGTGCGGCTACCGCCTGCAATACACCAAAGAGGACGGCCTGTGCGTAGAAAAAGGAGGGGAAACATGACAGAGACGGCATTTAATCTTGTGGACGAGCCGTGGATCCGTGTGCTGCAGCCGGACGGTACTGCCGCGGAGGTATCTCTGCGCGACGTGCTGCTCCGCGCGCATACGTTTGCGGATCTGGGCGGGGAGCTGCCGACGCAGAATATAGCGGTGCTCCGCCTGCTGCTGGCAGTGCTGCATACCGCGTTTTCGCGCATGGACGAAACCGGCGCGCAGGCGCCGCTTGAGGAGCCGGACGATGCGATCGAACGGTGGGTGTCGCTCTGGTCGTGCGGGGCGCTGCCGGAGGAGCCGATCGTGCAGTATCTGGAACAATGGCACGAACGATTCTGGCTGTTTCATCCCACGCGGCCCTTCGGGCAGTCTCAGACCGCGCAGCAGGGAACACAGTGCAGCGCGGCAAAGCTGATCGGCGAGCTGTCGGAGAGCGGGAACAAATTGCGCCTTTTCCCCTCCCGGACAGGGGAAGGAAAAACCGGCATTTCTTACGCGGAAGCGGCGCGGTGGCTGCTTTACCTCAATGGATTTGATGACGCGGCGCTCAAACCGCATATCCCGAAGGAGCAGCGGGAAGGCAAAATTGCGCTCGCCTGGCTGGGGCAGCTCGGATTTGTGTATGCCAAAGGAAACAATCTGTTTGAAACCCTGCTGCTCAATCTGGTGCTGCTGCGGCCGGACCATAGCCTTTGGGGAGAAAACCGCCTGCTTGGGAGCGTGAGACACCCCGCAGCGAAGAACTGCGCGTGATTCCGCTGCCGGATAACCAGGCCGAGCTGCTTACCCTGCAATCCCGCCTGATCTGGCTCAACCGCGAAGGGGAAACCGTGACCGGATACGGCATTTTATGCGGGGATTCGTTCGATCCCAAAGATACCTTTGCCGAGCAGATGACGGCCTGGAAAAAGGTTGAGAAGAAAAACACGCCGGTCTATTATGAGCCGCGGCCGCATGAGCCGGGACGGCAGATGTGGCGCGACTTTTCCAACATCTTTATGCCTGCGCCGCGCGCGGCTGGTTTCAATCAGGTGCCCGGTGTTGTGCGCTGGGTCGCTGCATTGCAGCGAAACCATTTCCTGACGAAAAAGAGATATATGCAGTTCGCAACCGTCTGCAACCGTTATGACAGTTCGCAGAAAAGCGCGGTGACCGATGTGCTGGGAGATGCACTGACCATGCAGACGGCGCTGCTCGATGAACTGGGCGTTCCGTGGCAAAAACGCATTGCGGAGGAAATTGCAAAATGCGATGCGGTCGCGCAGGAAATTGGGATCCTGGCGGGGCGCATTTTTATAGCAGGCGGCGGAGACAGCGAGGAAGAAAAACAGGTCCGGCGTGCGGCGCAAGAAAAATGGTATGAGCGGATAGACGAACCGTTCCGGCATTGGCTGTATGCAATCGATCCGGAAAAAGACATCGTGGATGGGGAGCGGCTGACCGAATGGATCACGGCGGCACGCCGCCTTGCATTGCAGCTCGGGCAGGAATATATGGAGCATGCGGGAACCAATGCGCTGTTCGGCAGAAAAATCGTGGATAAAAACGGGAAAAAGCAGCTGTACGCCGCACCGCGGGCGTATTCCTGGTTCAGAAAAAGAGCATATGAAATTTATCAGGGGAGTGATGAAAAATGACGCAGCCCATCGGGAAGGGAGTCGCAAACCAGCTTGCCGGTTATGTAGACCGCCGGATCAGCCGCATCCTCTCGATGCCTGCCCCCGGGCCGCAGAAAGCCCTGCTGGCAAACCTGCGCCGCGGCGCGGGGAAAGCGCCGGGCGAGCTGCCTGCGTTGTGGGGCGTGCTGCTGGAGGATTTCCCGGAAGAGTGGATGAACAGCCGCGGCGCACCCAGCCGGGCGGAGTGGGCTGCGTATATCGCGCTGACCCTGTTTGCGGTGCATCAGCAGGGCAATGACCCGGCTGCCAGCCCGATGCACGGTACAGGATGTTCGCTGGGCCGGGCCGTGCGCCGCTTGGTGCCGGCCGACGATGTGGACGCGGAGATCCGTATCCTGCGCCGGTTTGAGCAGATGGCAACAGCGGTAGAGATACAGGGCGTCTCGCAGCATCTGCGCGGCATCGTTCAGCTGCTGCGTGCCGGCGGCATCCCGCTGGACTATGCCGCCTTGGCGCACGATCTGTACCAGTATCAGTTCCCGGAAGCGGTCGCGGGCGTCCGCCTGCGCTGGGCGCAGGATTTTTACCGCCGGCCGCTGGAGGACAAGGACAACACAAACACAAGTGAAGGGAAGGAAGATTAACAATGGCTGTGAACAACCGACTGTATGTGGATTTTCATATTTTGCAGACCGTACCGCCCAGCTGCGTGAACCGGGATGACACCGGCAGTCCGAAAACCGCCGTTTATGGCGGCACGGTGCGCGCCCGTGTTTCTTCCCAGGCTTGGAAACGTGCGATGCGCCTGATGTTCCGGGAGATTTTCGATGAAAGCGTGCTGGGCAAGCGCACCAAGCGCGTTTTGCAGATGGTCAGCGATG
>USLE01000081.1 GCA_900555465.1 uncultured Butyricicoccus sp. | reverse complement strand
GCTATACTCCGGCGGCTCCTCATTCTGCGCCGCGACGATATTCTCCACTGCTGTGCCCATAGCAGCCGTACACGGTGGCACAAGCGCTGCCGCCGGGATAAATGCAAGCAACGCAAGCAGGATCCCTTCGATCACGAACTGCCCCCAGATATTCCGCTTGCCAAGGCAGCGATAGACCTTGGTCTCCTGCTTGCGGCTTTGCAACGACATCCGCAGCACCAAATGCAGCAGGATCAGCAGCACAGCAGCGACAATACAAGTGATTACAATGATGGTTGTGTGCATGGAGCGCAGCGGCTCGGCAACCGTGCTGTACTCACTCTCGTCAGCCTCGATCAGGTAATACTCCCACGGGATATCGTCCCGCTCCTGCTCGGCGGCCATGATCTCGTCGATGCGTGCCGGATCGTCGACAAAGAAATAGACAAAGGGAAAGTATATGTAGTCGTTTGCGCGCTGTTTCGTTTCCACATATGTGTGTGTATCAGCGAAGACTTTATTTGCTGCAATGTCAGATTCATTTGTGAATTTAGTGGTTTTCTGCTTCGCTTCCACATGATAGATACCAACAATTGTAAGGTCAAAATCTATCCCATTATAATTGGAGAACGCACCGGTCACGTCATAATCATATACATAATAGGAATCCCCCACATCCAGACCGTTCTTTTCCGCCAGAACATCCGAGATGATAGCAACATGGGTATCCTCCGGCGTGATGTGGCGGCCCTTGACCAGCGTATACTGTCCCATACGAAACTCCGGAGCCAATTCAGAATAGGAATTGAATGAATAGGAAGGAGCCTTGGTGAAATACAGTTTATTTTTGTAACTTTCATCATCGGGGTCAGTTTCTTTCAAATATCTGGCATGAGCTCCGGGAATCAGGGTGAGCTCATCCGAGGCCAGATAATCGTATGAGGTCGCGTTGATCGCGGTGATCCCTTCAAAATTACCGATCTGCTCCGCCATCTCATCGTCCAAAAATTTGAATCCCGGGACGTTTTCCGGTTGTGTCCCAACAAGGGGCCAGTTGGTCGATACATAGAAGCTCCCGGCAAACGTGCGGCGGAGCGTGGCCTGCGTGTCCTGCAATGCGCGCACCATGATGATCCCTATCAGGCACGCAGAAAACAGCAGCGCCAGCAGCAGGAACAGCAGGATAGAGAATTTCTTTTTCCGACGGATGTACAGTAAGGCACGTTTCTGCGGTGTCATTTTTACCCCTCCTCCAAAATTCATCGCAATCTGATGTTCAAGAGTTCTCGGTTTTAGTATGGAAACCTTGTGTTTTGGGCTCATCTGCTTGGGACAATATGATCATCTGAGTAACATTGCACAGAAGAATTTTGTATAAAATATATAAAATAATTTGTTTATGCATTTATTTTATCACAGAATTGCACAACAAAATATTATGATATCTTACAAGAAAGATTGAACTAATTTATGCACATAGGAAGCGTTTGAGGGACAGAAATGTAAGGTAATAAGGATGCGCAGCCTGGGCGCAGCAGGGAAAGGGGAGGAGGATCGGATCTATTCGCTCCGGCACTCGTTTGTACCGATTAACCATTTTGATGGAAAAAGGCAATGAAATAGAATCCTATGCGCAAAAAAGCCCCCGGCTGAAGCCGGGGGCTTTGCTTTGTCAGAAAGAACTCTTAGAATTCGATCTTCTTTGCGATGTAGGCAGCAACATCTTCGATCTTGATGCGCTCCTGCTCCATCGTGTCGCGGTCACGCACGGTGACGCAGCCGTCCTGCTCGGTCTCAAAGTCGACCGTTACGCAGAACGGGGTGCCGATCTCGTCCTCGCGGCGGTAGCGCTTGCCGATCGAGCCCGCGTCGTCAAAGTCGACTGAGAACTGCTTGGACAGGGTCTCCCAGATGGGCATCGCCTTGTCAGACAGTTTCTTTGACAGCGGCAGCACCGCAGCCTTGAACGGCGCGAGAGCCGGATGCAGGCGCAGCACGGTGCGGACGTCGTCCTTGCCGTTCTTATCCTGGCCGACGACCTCCTCGTCATATGCGTCGCACAGGAAGGCGAGCGCCACGCGGTCCGCGCCGAGCGACGGCTCGATGACGTACGGGATATACTTCTCGTTTGCTTCCTGATCGAAGTATTCCATCGAAACACCCGAGGTGTTCTGGTGCTGGGTCAGGTCGAAGTCCGTGCGGTCGGCAATGCCCCACAGCTCGCCCCAGCCGAACGGGAACAGGAACTCGATGTCCGTGGTCGCGTTGGAGTAGTGCGAAAGCTCCTCCGGATCGTGGTCACGCAGGCGCAGGTTCTCATCCTTCATGCCGAGGGACAGCAGCCAGTTGTGGCAGTAGTCCTTCCAGTACTTGAACCACTCGAGGTCGGTGCCGGGCTTGCAGAAGAACTCAAGCTCCATCTGCTCGAACTCACGGGTACGGAAGGTAAAGTTGCCGGGTGTAATCTCATTGCGGAAAGACTTGCCCACCTGGCCGACGCCGAAGGGGATCTTCTTGCGGGTGGTGCGCTGGATGTTCTGGAAGTTGACGAAAATGCCCTGCGCGGTCTCCGGACGGAGATAGATCTCGTTCTTGGCATTTTCGGTAACGCCCTGATAGGTCTTGAACATCAGGTTGAACTGGCGGATATCGGTAAAATTGTGGCCGCCGCAGTTGGGGCACGCGATCTGGTGCTCATCGATATAGGCCTTCATCTGCTCGTTGGTCCAGCCGGCCGGGTTTTCGCCGGTCGCGTCCTCGATCAGCTGATCCGCGCGGTGACGGGTCTTGCAGTCCTTGCAGTCCATCAGCGGGTCAGAGAAGCCGCCGACATGGCCGGAAGCAACCCAGGTGGTCGGGTTCATCAGGATCGCCGCGTCCAGACCGACGTTGTACGGGCTCTCCTGCACGAACTTCTTGCGCCACGCGGCTTTGACGTTGTTTTTAAACTCCACGCCGAGCGGGCCGTAGTCCCAGGTGTTGGCAAGGCCGCCGTAGATCTCCGAGCCGGAATACACGAAGCCACGGCCCTTGCACAGGGCTACGATTTTGTCCATTGTCTTTTCGCTGTTTTTCATTTTTCAATTCTCCTTTTGGCGCATCTGGCTGATGCACGCATTTTTTCGTCTCGCATCAAAAAAAGTGCTTGACATGGCTCTATTCTACATGTATAATTATTACTTGTCAAGGGCACTTCACCAAGCGCCTGAATCCGACAAGAAAAACTTCATTATGGGCCTGTAGCTCAGTTGGGAGAGCGTTCGGTTCGCATCCGAGAGGTCGAGAGTTCGAATCTCTTCAGGTCCACCACGAATCCTCATTTTATCGAAAGATAGAGTGAGGATTTTTTCATTTACCAAATGATACGATCAAGTGGGCACAGTAAAGGGCGCCGACGAAAATTTATATGGTATTCTCCGGAGGCTATCTAAAAGGAGGAAGCCTTCCCTGTGGTGCTCCTGCTACGCTAAAACGAAACCTGGCGCTGATCAGCGCCAGGCTTCTCAAAATTTTGAATTTGATTCGGTTCAGGTATTATGAGACCTTTGACTATAAAATCATTCAGGAAGCGCGGTGCTCGGTGGGCTCGGTATGGCTGCGGAACAGGAGCGAGATGCACCAGAGCGCTGCAAGGCCGACAAGGCCGTAAACAATGCGGCTCATGACGCTTGCCTGCCCGCCGAACAGGAACGCGACCAGATCGAAACCGAACAGGCCGATGCTGCCCCAGTTCAGACCGCCGATGATGGCGAGCGTCAATGCAATTTTATCAATCATTAAATAATTTCCCCCTTTCGGTTTGCCGTTAGTATGACCGAAAGGGGGCATTTTATGCGGTTTTGCGAAAATCATGGAAGAATGCGCGTTACAGCTGGGAAAATACCTCGCCGATCGGCTTGTGAATGACAAGATCGGCGCTGCGGTCGGCCGGGGTGGCGGATTTGTTGACCAGCACCAGCTTATTCCCGCGGTAATAGTTGATCAGGCTCGCAGCCGGATACACGGCAAGCGAAGTGCCGCCGATGATGAGGATATCCGCTTTGCGAATGTAATCCACGCTTTTGTTAATGGTGTAGCTGTCCAGACTTTCCTCGTACAGCACAACATCCGGCTTGATCGTGCCGCCGCAGCTGCATTTCGGCACACCGGTGCCTGTAGCGATATCGCGCACGTCATATGGCTTGTGGCAGCGCATGCAGTAATTGCGCAGCACCGAACCATGCAGTTCGAGCACCTCTTTGGAGCCCGCCTTCTGGTGCAGGCCGTCGATATTCTGCGTAACGACCGCGCGGCACTTGCCCATGCGCTCCCATTCGGCGAGCTTTAAGTGCGCGGCATTGGGCTTCGCATCGAGGGCAAGCATTTTCGCACGGTAGAAGCGGTAGAATTCTTCGGGCTCGGAGATAAAAAACGAGTGGCTCAGGATGGTCTCAGGCGGATATTTGTACTGCTGGTTATACAGGCCGTCCACCGAGCGGAAATCGGGTATACCGGATTCCGTGCTGACACCGGCGCCGCCGAAAAATACAATGTTGTCGCTGGCATCCACCCATTCCTTGAGTTTTGCGATCTGTGCATCCATGAGAGTACCTCCTTTTCGCATTCTCGTACGTTCTTTTATTCGACGAACGACACCAGACCCTCCTTGCGCGGCTTTGCCGGGGTTTCCTTGGCGATGTAGCCGACTGCTGCGGAGCAGACGACAATGTGGTCCTCGGGCACGCCGTACTCGGTCAGCAGTGCGCGCACCTTGGGATCGTCGCAGCATTCACGCAGCTGATTGATCCAGCAGGAGCCGAGGCCCAGATCGGTCGCCATGAGCAGCAGGTTTTCCATCGCAGCGGCGCCGTCGACCAGCGCATGATGCTCGTCGCGCTTGTAGGAGATGATGATGTTGACCGGCGCACCATAGAAATTATAGTCCGGGCCGCGGTTGTCCGCCTCCGCGACGGCCTTGGCGAGCGTCAGCGATTTTTCTGCACTGTAAACGACCGTGAAATGCCACAGATATTTGCTCATGCCGGAGGGCGCCCACTCGGCGGCCTCGACCAGCTGCATGATCTGGTCCTTGGGCGGAAGCTCGGATTGGAACGCGCGCGTAGAGCGGCGGGATTTGATGATCTCCATCAGGTTGGACATAGGGAAAAACCTCCTTGATAAGAATAAATATAGTATAGACCCTGGACGGCGCTGTTTCAAGACAACATGAACAAAATTGCGCGGCGGCCTGTAAAAAAACTGTGAAAACACAGGTTTGTATGGTATACTGATACAGATTTGAAAGACTGATGGAGGAAGCATATCCCATGATTACGATCACTGATTTAAGCCTGAATTTCAGCGGCGAGCCGCTGTTCAAGGATGTGAACCTGAAATTTACCGAGGGCAACTGCTACGGCGTCATCGGCGCCAACGGCGCGGGCAAGTCCACCTTCCTGCGCATCCTGTCGGGCGACCTCGATCCCTCGACCGGTACGGTGTCCATCGCGCCCAAGACGCGCATGAGCGTGCTCAAACAGGATCACTTCGCATTCAACGAGGAGACTGTGCTCAATACCGTGCTCGGCGGCAACCCGCGCCTGCTCGAAGTCATGCGCGAGAAGGACGCGCTGTATATGAAGGACCCGTTCACCGAGGAGGACGGCAACAAGGCGGCTGAGCTCGAAGCTGAGTTCGCCGAGATGGGCGGCTGGGACGCTGAGACCGAGGCAAACCAGCTCCTGAACGGCCTGGGTCTGGACGCGGACGCGATCGCGTACACCGAGATGAAAAACCTTGGCGACGTGGAAAAGGTCAAGGTGCTGCTCGCGCGTGCGCTGTTCGGCAAGCCGGATATCCTTCTGCTCGACGAGCCGACCAACCATTTGGACATCCTCGCGATCCGTTGGCTGGAGGACTTCCTCGCGGATTTCGAGGGCACCGTGCTGGTCGTTTCGCATGACCGCCACTTCCTCAATAACGTTTGTACCCACATCGTGGATATCGACTACGGCAAGATCAAGCTGTATGTCGGCAACTACGAGTTCTGGTACGAGTCCTCGCAGCTGATCCAGCGCATGATCAAGGACCAGAACCGCAAGAACGAGGAAAAGATCAAGGAGTTGCAGAACTTCATCCAGCGCTTTGCGGCGAACAAGTCCAAGTCGCGTCAGGCGACCAGCCGCCGCAAGCTGATCGACAAGCTGACTGTCGAGGAGCTGCCCGCATCCTCGCGCCGCTATCCGTGGGTCGCGTTCCAGCAGGACCGTGAGGCAGGTAAGGACATCCTCGAGGTGCGCGGTATTTCCAAGACCATCGACGGCGAAAAGGTGCTGGATAACGTGTCCTTCATCGTGCGCCGCGGGGACAAGATCGCGTTCATCTCGGACAATGAGCTGGCCATGACCACGCTGTTCCAGATCCTGATG
>USLE01000080.1 GCA_900555465.1 uncultured Butyricicoccus sp. | reverse complement strand
CTACTACACCATCGGCGGGCGCACCAATGCCTCGCCCCACCTGTTCCTGTTCACCGAGGAGGCGGACGGGGCAGTCAAGCTGACCTCGTACGATCTGCCGGATGGATGCAGCAAAACTGATTTCACCTACCAGACCATGCCGCAGACCGACTATGCCGCACTGCGGCCCTCAGCCAAGTTCACCCCTGCGCTCTACCGCCGGAGCAACGGCGTCTGGGAGGGCGGCAGCGAAAGCATGTTTACGCCCGTCCTGAAGTTTACGCTGTTTGAGCGCTTTTCCGAGAACGTGCTCGAGGTATCCGAGTGCATGGAAATGAACGGCAAGCGGACCTTTGGCTATGACCAGCCGATCCTCTACCGCCGGGCGCAATGAAAAAGCCGCTGTCTGCGCGCGCCTTTCAGGCAGCCCGTAGGCCACTATCCTTATTTTCCGCTTGCGGCATTTTAATGAGCACACTTGCCAGCGGTTTGTATAGCCCGCAGGCCTCTATCCTCATTCCGCCGCCGGGCGGCTGCCCGTTTTATATAATAAGCAAGGAGGTTTTTCCCCCATGAACAACGTTTTGATCCGTCCGGAACAGCCCGGCGACTACCGTACGGTAGAGGAGCTCACCCGCGACGCTTTCTGGGATGTGTACAAGCCCGGCTGCGATGAACATCTGGTCGCGCACCGCCTGCGCTCGCACCCGGACTTTATCCCGGAGCTGGATTTCGTTGCGCTCGACGGCGACAGGATCGTCGGCAATATCATGTACAGCCGCGCGGCCATCGTCCAGCCGGACGGCACGCGCTTCCCGATCGCCATTTTCGGGCCGCTGTCCGTGCATCCGGATTACCAGCGCAGGGGCGTCGGTTCGGCGCTCGTGCGGCACTCGCTGGAACAGGCGAAGGCGATGGGCTTTGCGGGCGTTGCGCTGACCGGCAGCCCGGACTATTACCCCCGCTTCGGCTTCCGCCCCGGCCGGGACTTCGGCATCACGGACGCGGAGGGCAACAGCTCGGACTATCTGATGGCGCTGCCGCTCACAGCGGACACCCTGCCCGCGGGCGTACTCACCGAGAGCGAGGTGTTCTTCTCCATCACGCCCGCGGACGTGGAGGCGTTTGACGCGACTTTCCCGCCGCGCGAAAAGCACCGCCTGCCCGGCCAGCTGTTCGGATAAACCGTCTCAAAAAATTCTTCTCCACCGGGAGCATTTCCCCTCCCCCGCGCATCCTTATAGTGTCCGGACGATGAGACGAGGTGACACGATGGAAATGATATTGACGAATATACAGGAGGATGCGCGCGAGCGGTTCGCCGCCGCGGTCACAGCGCACCGCCACGCCATGTACCGCGCGGCGCGCGTGCTGCTGGACAGCGACGCGGACGCGGAAGACGCGGTCAGCGAAGCCACCTTGCGCGCGTGGCAGGCTTTCGGCCGCCTGCGCGATGAAAGCTCGCTCAAGGGCTGGCTGATCAAGATCACGGTCAACTGCGCGTATGAGCACCACCGCAGGGGTGCGCGCGTGACCTATACGGATGATCTTGAGCCGCTCGCGGGCGGCGCGGAGGACCGGCACGACTTTACGCTCTGGGATGCGGTCTGCCGCCTGCCCGAGGACTACCGCGTTGCGACCGTGCTGTACTACTACGAGGACATGACGACCGCGGAGATCGCCAAGGCGCTCGGCGTGCGCGAGGGCACGGTGCGCAGCCGCTTGGCACGCGCACGGAACCGTCTGCGCACGCTGTTGGAGGAGGAATGAGACATGACGTTTGACGAAAAGCTGAAAGCGCGCGCGGGGCAGGAAGGCAGCCCCATCCCCGAGGGCTTTGACAGCCGCATGGACGCGCTGCTGGACACCCTGCCCGCCGGGGTACAGCCCGCGAAAAAGCGCCGCGCGCCGCGTCTGGCCGTTTGCATCGGCATCGCGGCGGCGATGGTGGTCGGGGCGGCGGCTGCCGCGCCCGCCATCCTCAAAATGGCGCAGGGCGCAGTCAACTACTTCCAGAGCGATCAGGAAAGCGTATATGCCCCCCTGCAAACCGAATATGAGCGCTTTAACGCCGCGGTCGGTATGCACCAGACCGTGGACGGCGTGACGCTGTCCATCGACAATATCGCGGTGGACGACAGCTATATGAGCATTTTCTTCACTGTGTCGAGCGAAACGCCGCTTGAGCAGGTTGGCACGGAAAGCGAGCCGGAAAGCTGGCGCGCCGAGTGGACTGCGCCCGTGTTCCGGGCGATCGTCAACGGCATGGAGCTGGATACGATCGGCAAGATCGACAACGAAGCCTATTTTGTGGACGACTGCACGCTCAAGGGCATCCACCGGCTGGCCTCCAAGGAGATCCTGCCCGACCAGTTCGACCTGCTGCTCTGCACTGACGGCACAAGCAGACTGACGGAGGGCGATGTCCGGTTTGAAATGTCCATCGACAAGAGCACGGTGGATTGCCTGACCGTCGAGCCGGCGCTGGATTTCACAGTCGATTATACCGGCACGTATGAGGACGGCCGCGCCTACTCCGTGCACCGCACGCCGCGCGTCGAGCGCATATCCATCTCGCCGCTCAGCTCGACCCTCATACTCAGCGAGCAGATGGCCAGCGGGGATGTTTTCCCCTTTGACGCTTTCGTCCTGCGCGATGACAAGGGCAACTACCTGACCAGCTTTGTCAGCGGCACGGCAACCAGCGGCTATGACCGCTCGTTTCATGTGATCGAGTTCCTCGGCGCAGATGAGGGGACAAAGTCGGTCACGCTGATCCCGTTTCGGTGGAGTTTCAGTGTGCATACCGTCGCGGGGCCGCTCGACGCGCTCCCGCTGACCGACGCATGCGAAAACGGCCTGACGCTCGAGCGCCTCGAAGTCAGCGACGACCAGGCGGTTGCAACTTTCTCGCCCCGCGGGGCGCTTTGGGATGCAAGCACAGCCGGCAGCTTTTCCCTGACCGATAAAGACGGCAACTACCTGCCGTTCAACAAATTTGCCTATTTTGACAGCTATGTTGACCGCGAGACCGGAAAGATCATCGCGACGCTGTACTACCCCGATGCAGCGGCTGAGGACGTTGCCAAGATCGCAGGCGTACAGTTTTCGCAGCCAAACGACGATATGGTCCTGCTTGAAGATCAGGCCGTCACAATTGACCTGCAATAACCCTGAGCGCACGAAAAGCCGCCCAATTGGGCGGCTTTTCCGCGTCTATCCTTCCTTTTGTGCGGCGGGAGCGGCCTATCCGAACCGGAACCAGAACCGCGGGCCCTCGTCCGTGTTCTCCGCGCCGCAGGCGTAGCCGTGCAGGTCGAACACGGTCTTTGCGATCGACAGCCCCAGCCCGTCGCCTTTGGCGGCGCGCGACGCATCCGCCTGATAATACGCCTCCCACAGGCGGGGCAGTGCGTCGGGCGGGATGGGCGCGCCCGTGTTGACCACCGCGCACATGCCCTTTTCGATGCGCACGGCAATGCTGCCGCCCGGCGCGGTGTGCTGCACCGCGTTTTCCAGAATCGCGTCCAGCGCGCGGGCGAGCAGGGCGCGGTCGGCATCGATTTCCTCCGCGCCGCTCACCGTAACCTCGGTGCGCAGGTCGGCGTCCGGCGGGACGGTCGCGTCCAAGCGCTCCTGCGCGAGGTCGGAGAGCGTGAACTTCGCGCGGCGCAGCGCCTTTGCGCCCGCCTCCAGCCGGGAGAGTTCGAGCATGCGCCCCACGCTCCCGTCCATGCGCGCCGCCTGCTGCCGGATGACGTCCAGATAGTGCGCGCGCTTGTCCTGCGCCATGTCGTTTGAGAGCAGCTCGGCGGTCGCGGACAGCACGGAGAGCGGCGTTTTCAGCTCGTGCGCGAGCGCGGCGGTGGTGTCGCGGCGCGCCTGCTCGACGCGCTCCTGCTTGCGCCACACGCGCAGCAGGGCGAACGCGAGGATAGCGGAAAACAGCACCGCCAGCGCGAAGCTGAAGCCGTAGACCGGCACCAGCGTCGGCAGGCAAGCCTTAATCGGATAGGCTTCACCAGCGAAGGATACAGCCACTACATCGTTTTCCGCAAATGCGCAGTATTCTATATTGCGCACGAAATACTGCACCAGCCAGGGTTCATAGACAGCCCGCGTCATTGCAGGGCTCTCAGGGGACTCTACCCATGCCCGCAGCGCTGCGCGGCGCGGCGAGGTCATGGAATCCAGTGTTGGCTGTGGCGAGTCGTACAGGCTCCCCGGCATATTCATACTCGAAACGCGCATATCTTTCAGCGGAAGCCCCTGCATCTTGCTCTCATCATAGCTGCACGGATAAACGGTCGGCTCGCCCTGTGCCACCCATTCTGTGCCAGTCGCCACGCGCGGCTGCATTGTAATCGTTTTGGGATAGGCAATGTTACCATCTATCCATGCTTCGATATACGCCTCCGGCGGAACCTCGCTGCCCGTTTTGCCGGAATAATCTACAAATGCAGATTCCAGCAGTGCTTCATAGATTTCTTTGGGCTGGTCATTCATGTCCACATACCACACAGACGATTCATCCGTTCCCGCCAGCCAGTAGCGGTTGCTTTGCAGCAGCTCGCCCGACAGCTCTATAATTGCATTTTCGGTCAACAGGATATCCGCTTCCGGATTGCTCCTCATCTCTGCAATATAAGCGCCGCCCAGCAGATCTTTCTCCATCTCCGCTTCGGTCTTCGGCGATCCGTCTCCGTTGATCTGCTCCTCGTCAGACAGCGCATTCGGAATATAGAGATGCAGGTAATCATCTGCACAGTCCTGCAGCGAATCCATAAGGCTGGATGCGGTCTGCCAGCCCATCAGCCATGTAAACCCCGCCATGACTGCCAGCCAGAACGCGAGGAACCCCGCGCCCACGCGCCAAAAGAAACTCCAGTAATTCCTACGTTTGGTTTTCATCTCCATCCACCTCCAGTTTGTAGCCCTGCTTGACCACGGTCTTGATGCAGCCCGCATAATCCCCCAGTGCACGCCGCAGCTTTTTGATATGGCTGTCGATCACGCGGTCGGTGCCGTCGTAATCCCAGCCCCACGCAAGGTTCAACAGCTCGTCGCGCGTCAGCACGCGGTTTTTGCGCTCCATCAGCGCCCGCAGCAGGGCAAATTCCTTGGGCGGCAGCGCGACCGGCTGCCCGCCCGCTGTCACCGCGCCGCGCGCGGGGTCGAGCACGAGCGCCCCCGCGGTCAGCACATCATCCTGCGTCAGCCCCTTGGCGCGGCGGATAAGCGCCTGCGCTTTGGCATATAATACGGCCAGCGAAAACGGCTTGACCACATAGTCGTCCGCGCCGAGGCCGTAGCCGTGCAGCTTGTCCTGCTCGTCCTCCCGGGCGGTCACAAACAGGATGGGCACATCGCCCATGCGCCGCGCCGCGCGGCACAGCGCAAAGCCATCCGTCCCCGGCAGCATGATGTCGAGCAGCAGCAGGTCGTAGGCGCGCGCCTCGATCATGGCAAGCGCGGTGTCGCCGTCCGCTGCGGTTTCGACCGCCATTGTCCCGCCGCTCTTTTCCGCGAAGTAATCCGCGACCACCTCGCGCATGTCGCGCTCGTCCTCGGCCAGTAAAATCGTGTAGCCCATTGCGATCCCCTCCCTTTTTCTGCTTCCAGTATAGCACGGCCGTCTGCCCTTTTTATGACGCGCTGGGCTTTTGTAAAATTTTTTTCAAAACAAAGCATAGAAAAATAAAAAAGATGTTGACAAAACACCCATCTCTTGTTATACTATTTAAGCGTCAGAAAAACCCGCGGGTGTAGTTCAATGGTAGAATGTCAGCCTTCCAAGCTGAACACGTGGGTTCGATTCCCATCACCCGCTCCATACTTTATTATGGTACCGGGCTTGCGGAATTGATATGCGCCAGTAGCTCAGCCGGATAGAGCAACTGCCTTCTAAGCAGTAGGCCGGGGGTTCGAATCCCTCCTGGCGTGCCAGAGTATGATGAGGCACAGGCCAGGGATTCGAAAGGCGGCTCTTGAAAACAATCCAGTGGATTGTTTGAACCGCCGTGGCTTTTCCGCAGAAAAGCGAATCCCTCCTGGCGTGCCATCTTCCCGCTGGCGAGACAAAAATATGGTGGGTATAGCTCAGTTGGTTAGAGCATCGGATTGTGGTTCCGAGGGTCGAGGGTTCGAGTCCCTTTACCCACCCCATATGACCCTGAGACGCGCTGCCCAAAGCAGCGCGTTATGCTTAGGGGCCGGCTTTTGACCCGACGGATACAGGGGCGTCGCCAAGCGGTAAGGCATCGGCCTTTGACGCCGACATTCGCTGGTTCGAATCCAGCCGTCCCTGCCAAGTTTATCTGATCAGCAGTTGCCGGATTCGAAAGGCGGCTCTTGAAAACGATCCGGTGGATCGTTTTAACCGCCGTGGCTTTTCCGCAGAAAAGCGAATCCAGCCGTCCCTGCCAAGTTTATCTGATCAGCAGTTGCCAAAATTTCATATGACCCAGTAGCTCAGTCGGCAGAGCACCTGCCTTTTAAGCAGGGTGTCCG
>USLE01000079.1 GCA_900555465.1 uncultured Butyricicoccus sp. | reverse complement strand
CTTCCGGCGTTGCCTCCATGCCAAGCGAAACCGCGAATACGGTGGCCATGATGCTGCCGAGAATCGCGTTAGGCGGCTGCGCGCCGCCGATCGGCATGCTGCCGATCTGGATCAGCTGATAAGAACCGCCGACGATAACGCCCAGTTCAAAGTTGCCGAGGATGGCGCCAATGATCGGGCAGGTAACGATCGGCTGGTAAAGAGATTCCAGGAAGCTGAACTGGTCAATGCCCATGATAAAGGCAACAACGAAGACCAATATCGCCTGGATAATGGTAATTTCCATTGTTTACTCCTTTCCACTTGCTTTCACGTTGCTTTACTTGAACAATTTCTCGATGCTCTCCGCCGGCGTGTCCGGAACTCGCTTGATCTCGAGCTCTACACCCAGCTCCTGCAGCTTTCTGAAGCATGCTACGTCGTCATCGTTGACTGCAACAGAGGTTGCAACCTGGCGCTTCCCATCCGCCATGTGCATGTTGCCGATGTTCACCTTTTTGATCGGTACACCGCCCTCAACCAGCTTCAGGACGTCCTGCGGCGTTTCGCAGATGATCGCAATGTGCTGATTCGGCGAGGCTCTGCCGATGATGTTGATGGTCTTCTCGATCGAGAAGAAGCGGGTCTGCGCATAAGCAGGCGCCGCCATGTTCATCAGGCCCTGACGGAACTCGTCGGTCGAGACTGCATCGTTTGCAACGAGCAGCAGGTTCGCACCAACGACACCGCACCACTGCGTAGCGACCTGACCGTGGATCAGACGGTTATCGATTCTCGTAAGTCTAATATCTGGCATATTCTACCCCTTTCTCCAGTATTTGCATTGGTTTGAAAAAAAACAGAGTCCCCTTTCTTTCGCAAAGCAGGATTGCCCATCTGGGAACCATGAAGCAAATCCCACTAAACTACACTGTTTATTTTACCAGAAAAGTGTTTTAAATAATTTGCACTTTTTATCTGTTTTTTTGCATTTTTGATTTGGTCGTTTTTCACAAAATGCACAGGACATCTGTCCTTCTGTCATGGACATTGTACATTTTCGTCCTTGCGAACCGGATAAATGCACAAAATACGTTAAATCCTTCACAAACCACATGCCCTATCCGCATCTGGAAAAGCGTTTGCCGGGCGCCTCGCTTAAAAAGTGCAAACCTGATGCCGCGCAGCCGTTCCCGCCCATCCGGCAGGCGCGCCGGAGCAGGCCGGTGCGCCGCCCCCATTCTTCCGCCGTTTACCGATCGGAAGCGCAGCCCCGGCGCACCGCTGCTTTTCGTGCATAAACAGAAAAAAAGCCTGTATCCGATAGGATACAGGCTTTTAAAATATGGTCGAGGTGACAGGATTTGAACCTGCGGCCTCTTCGTCCCGAACGAAGCGCTCTACCAAGCTGAGCCACACCTCGAAGCCGCTGCCGCGTTTTCATCACTCGCGACAGCTTTTATAGTATATCGCAGAATATACCATCTGTCAATACTTTTTTCGAGAAAATTTTACTTAAATTTTGCCGACCAGATTTGTGATGAACCGGCGGAATTCCGGCCCCCGGCGCGCCGCGATCTCGTTTACCTCTGCGCCCGAGAGCGGCTGCATCAGCACGCCCGCAGCCATGTTGGTGATCATGGCGACCGCTGCGACCGGCAGTCCGCAGTGCGCGGCGGCGATCACCTCGAATACCGTCGACATGCCGACCGCATCCGCACCCAGGGCGCGGAACATGCGGATCTCCGCCGGGGTCTCGAACTGCGGGCCGTTCACGCCGCAGTACACGCCGCGGCGCAGCTCGATCCCGCAGTCCTGCGCGGCTTCCTGCGCCTTTTCGCGCAGCGCGGGCGCATAGGAAAAGGTCATATCCGGGAAGCGCGTGCCGAGCGCATTGTCGTTTGGCCCGGTGAGCGGGCTTTTGCCCGTCATGTTGATATGGTCCTCGATCAGCATGAAGTCCCCGACCGAGAAGGATGTATTGATGCCGCCGGACGCATTGGTCAGCACGAGCGCGCGCACGCCCAGCGCTTTCATTACATAGACTGGATAGGCGATCTCGTCCGGCGCCCAACCCTCGTATCCGTGCAGGCGGCCCTGCATGCACAGCACCCGCCTGCCCGCCAGCGTGCCGCACACCAGCCGCCCGGCATGGTCGGGCGCGGTCGAGGTCCTGAAGTGCGGGATATCCCCGTACGGGATATGCACCGCATCCGCCAGCTCCTCGGCGAGCGGCCCCAGCCCCGAGCCGAGCACCAGCCCGATCTCGGGCGCAAACGGCAGTTTGGTTTTCAGGTATGCCGCGGATTCCGCTACATTACGGTTGTCCAGCATCTTCTTCCCTCCTTACAGGCTGCGCAGGATGGCGTCCGTGTGCCGCTGCGCCTCCGCTTTCGCCTTTTCGATGTCGATCGTCTTGAATTCGCCGTCGCGGTAGAGCACCTCGCCGTCCACCATCGTCAGGCGCACATCCGCGCCCTGCGCGGCGTAAACCACGTTGCAGGCCGCATCCGTCATGGGCGTGAACTGCGGCGTGTCCGTATCGATCACGCACAGGTCGGCTTTGCAGCCCACCGCAAGGCGGCCGCTGTCCTCTCTGCCCTGCGAAAGCGCGCCCGCGCGGGTCGCGGCGTACAGCGCCTGCGCCGGGGTGATGAGCGTGGAGTCATGGAAATAGCCCTTGTACGCCACCGCGAACAGATAAAGGTCCTGCAGGATGTTCAGATTGTTGTTGGAAGCTGCGCCGTCCGTGCCGAGCGCGACGTTGATGCCCATATCCAGCATTCTGGGCACATTGGCGTACCCGGACGCCAGCTTGAGGTTGCTCGCCGGGCAGCACGCGACCGTCACGCCGTGGTTTTTCAAGATGTCGAAGTCCTCCCCTTCCAGCCAGACGCAGTGCGCCGCGGTCGTGGGCACATCGAACACGCCGCGCGCCTGCATATATGCCGCAGGCGTCATGCCGTGGCGCTGCTTGCATTCCTCGTGCTCGGCCTGCGTTTCGGAAAGGTGGATGTGCATACGCGCGCCGCGCGCCTTGGCCTGCGCCGCGACCGCCTCGACCACCTTGGGCGTGGAGGTATACTCGCCGTGGATGCACAGGTCGGCCAGCAGGCGGCCGCCGTTCATCCCGTGCCACTCATCCAGCAGGCGCAGGTTGTCGCGGTAAGCGGCGGTCTGCTCGTAGTCGCTGTCGTCAAACACGGTCAGCCCGCGGCTCAGGCTGCACTTGATACCGCTTTCCAGAATCGCTTTGGTCATGCCGTCGAGGAAAAAATACATGTCTGAGAACGACACCGTGCCCGAGGCGAGCATCTCCGCGATCGCGAGCTGGGTGCCGTAATACGCGGACTCGTCGCTCAGCTTATCCTCGAACGGGAACACCCGCTCGTTCAGCCAGCGCTGGAGCGGCAGGTTTTCCGCATAGCCGCGCAGCACTGTCATGGGCGCGTGGCTGTGCACATTGTAAAACCCGGGCAGCAGCAGCCGGTGGCGGCCGTCATAGACTTCGCCGTAGTCCTCCTGCGGGGCCGTCTCCCCGATGTAGTCGATCACGCCGTCCTTTACGCCGACATACTGCCCGCGCTTCAGCTGGAACTGCTCATCCAGCAGGTCGATATTACGAAATAACATAGTTTTCTCCTTTGTGTTGGTTTGCATTGCGGTCTGTTATGTATTCTTTGGAGGGCTCTCCCCAACGCACGTTCATCGGCACGGCATAGGTGGAAAAACGCACGCCGAGCTCGGTGTTAAAATGATCGATCGACTTCATCAGGCCGATGCAGCCCACCTGAAACAGGTCGTCCGGCGACTCGCCGCGCCCCTGGAACCGTTGGATCACGCTCAGCACCAGCCGCAGGTTGCCCTGGATCAGCTCATCGCGCGCCTGCTTGTCCCCTCCCGCTGCGCGGCGCAGCAGCTCGTCGGTCTTTTTCGCCGACAGCACCGGCAAGCCCGATGTATTTACCCCGCAAATCTCTACCTTGGTCTGCATGGAAAAACCTCCTGTCCTGTACATCTGCCGTGCATCCTATCAGGATTTTCCCCTGCGCCCGGGCGGAATATACCGACGAAAAATTTTGCCAGCCGACTGTGTTCGACATGTTTTTTCCCCGCGCTGTGCTTGTCCCCGCGGTTACAGGATGTGATAGTGCGGGATGATATCCTCGTATGTGCCGTCCTTCATGCGGAAGCCGCCCGGGATCACACCGAGCTGCACAAAGCCCAGCTTTTTATAAAGCCGGAGCGCGGGCAGGTTGGTTTTTACCACTGCGTTGAACTGCAAAATGCCGAAGCCGAGCTTTTTTGCCTGCTCCATGCAGTGGCGGACAAGCGCCTCGCCGATATGCTGGCCGCGCAGCCCGCTTTTTACCGCATAGCTCGCATTGCAGATATGCCCGCAGCGGCCGACGTTGTTGGGATGCAGGATATACAGGCCGACGAGCCCGCCGGTCGCGGTGTCATATGCCAGCCCGGTAAACGACTGCGCGGAAAAGAAAGCGTGGCCGCTCTCCTCGTCCAGCAGCTCGGTCTGCGGGAAGGCGACGCCCGCCTCGACGACCTCGTTCCAGATGGCGGCAGCCGCTGCCGCGTCCTTTTGTTCGTATGGCCTGATTGCAGTCTGCATGGGAAATCCTCTCCCGCTCTTTTCTATCGGATTTATTGTACCGCATTTGCCCCGCCTGCGCAAGCGGCAGGCTGCGTGCGCAGCCGGCGGCAGACAACAAACCCGCGAACCTGCAATCCCCGTATTGTATCTGCGCCGGGAAACGGTTATAATAAACACAGGCCATATAATACAGAAAAAGGAGGAATTTTCCTTGCAGTTAGAAGAAACCCTGCGGACGCTGTGCGCACTGCCGGCGGTCAGCGGGTTTGAAGCGCAGGCGGCGAAGACGGTCGCGGACCTGTTCCGCCCGTATTGCTCCTCGGTCGAGATCGACCGGAACGGCAATGTGCTCGCCTGTAAAAAATGCGGCAGGAAACACGCAAAGACCATCCTGCTGGACGCGCACCTCGACCAGATCGGCTTTGTCGTCACCGAGGTGCTGGACGGCGGCTTTGTGCGCTTTGCGCCGGTCGGCGGGGTCGACCCGCGCATGCTGCTCGCGGGCGAGGTCACCATCCTCGCGGACGAGCCCATATACGGCGTGGTATCCTGCCTGCCGCCTCACCTGCTGGGGGCCGGCGAGCAGGACAAGGCCGTGCCCATCGATCAGATGACCATCGACACCGGCCTTTTGGACGCCAAAAGCCGCATCAGGGTCGGCATGCCGATCGTATTCGCGCAGCAGCCGGTGAAGCTCGCGGGCGACCAGTATTGCAGCAAGTGCCTGGACGACCGCGCGGGCGTGGCAGCGATCCTGCTCGCTATGGAAAAGCTCAAAAAGGCGAAAAAGCTGGGCTGCAACGTAGCGGTGCTCATCAGCGCACAGGAGGAGGTCACGGGACTCGGCGCGCAGACCGGCGCGTTCGCCGTGCAGCCGGAATACGCGATCGCGGTGGACGTGACGCACGGCAAAACGCCGGACGGCCCCTCGGACGGCACGTTCGAGCTGGGCAGCGGCGTGGCCATCGGCATGGGTCCCAACCTGCACCGCGGGCTGACCCGGCGGCTCATCAAAACCGCCAAGGCGAATGACATCGGCTATTCGCTCGAGGTGATGGAGGGCAACACCGGCACGAACGCCTGGACCATGCAGATCGTCGCGCGCGGCATTGCGACCGCGCTGCTGTCCATCCCGGAGAAATACATGCACACGCCGGTCGAGGTCGTGCAGCTGTCCGACGTGGAGGACGTGGCCGACCTGATTGCCGCGTTTATCCGTGACTTTGACGGGGAGGTGGACGCATGACCGAGCTGCTCAAAACGCTGTGCGCCCTGCCCGGCCCCTCGGGCTGCGAGGATGCGGTGCGCGAATTTGTACTCAAAAAAGCCAGACCCTTTGCGGACGAGATCAAAACCGACGCCATCGGCAACGTGATGGTGTTCCGCAAGGGCAAAACCGCCCTCGAGCGCCCGGTCGTGGTGTGCGCGCACATGGACGAGGTCGGTGTGATCGTCAAAAAGATCACCGAGGACGGCATGATCAAATTCGGCTTTGTCGGCGGGGTCGACCCGCGCGTCGTGATCGGCCGCGCGGTGCGCTTCGGCGAGGTGACCGGCGTGATCGGCATCAAGGCCGTGCACCTGACGACCGCCGCCGAGCGCCGCACTATGCCAAAAACAAAAGACCTGTATATCGACATCGGCGCGACCAGCCGCGCGGCGGCGGAAGCCAAGATTTCGCTCGGCGACTACGGCGTGTTCGATTCCGCAGTGATCGAGTTTGGCGACGGGCTGATCAAGGCCAAGGCGATCGACGACCGTGTGGGCTGCGCGGCACTGCTCACGCTCCTCGAAGAGCAGCCGCCGATCGACACCTGGTTCTGCTTCACCGTGCAGGAGGAAACCGGCCTGCGCGGCGCGGCGAGCATGGCGTATGCCCTCGACCCGGGCTTTGCACTCGTGCTCGAGGGCATACGCCATGCT
>USLE01000078.1 GCA_900555465.1 uncultured Butyricicoccus sp. | reverse complement strand
GGTGAAGGGACATGCGGACAACCCGTACAACAACCGCTGCGACGAGCTCGCGGTCGGGGAATACCAGAAATACAAATGAGGAGCTGCTGATGGAACGGATGCGCCGCGCGCGGAATGCGATGCTGGTTTTCTATTATGTGTTTACGGCCTGCGGGGCGGTGTTCTGCCTGCGGCGGGATGGGACGGTATACAACCTGCTGCTGGCGGCCGCGGCGTTCGCCCTGCCCGCCGTGCCGTTTGCGCTGTACCGCGTGTGCCGCCTGCGGCCGGTCTACCTGCTCGAGATCGTGTTCGACGGGTTTGTGCTCGCGGCGGTGCCGTTTGCGAGCCTGTTCGGCGGATATGATTTCGTGCCGTACTGGGATAAGATCCTGCATTTCCTGTCCGGCTTCCTGTTCGCGGTGCTGGGCACGGCGGTGTACTTTTCTTGCAAGCCTGGGCATAAGCTCGAGCGCGCGGACGCCTTTAACGCATCGCTGTACACCTGGATGTTCGCCATGATGAGCGCAGTGCTGTGGGAGATCTGGGAGTATTTTGTGTCCCAGTTCGGCGCGGACCCGCAGCAGGTCGCTGCGACCGGCGTGGGCGACACCATGCAGGATATGATCGTCTGCACGCTGGGCGGGCTGATCACCGCGGTCTCCTGCTGGAAGTATCTGCGGCATCTGGGCGAAAACCGCCGCAAGGGGCTGATGATGAGCATGTTTGAAGCGTATTACCGCGAAAACATTGCGGAATAAACGAAAAGACCCCCGTCCGCCGGCGTTTACCGGGTCGGACGGGGGTCCTGCTTTTGCAATCAGTCCTGCGGAGCAGCCTTGCGCGCAGCCTTACGGCCAAAACGCACAGAACCGTTCGCGCGGACCGCGTTTTCGCTCATCTTGACAAGCGAATCAACATACGAGTTCATGGGTCAAGCCTCCTTCTGATGTCTGTTCAATATGTCGGGCGCCCGGGACAGTGTCCGGCGGGCGAATCATATTGCGATTTGTCTGCTTTGTGCGATGGTATTATGATACCGCATTTGCACAGGAAAAACAAGGGGATTCTTGTACGAATAGCACAAATAAATAATATATTATTTATGCAATAAGCACAATTTTATCCCTCGGTGTGGATGACTGAGACCGGGCAGGCGTCCGCCGCCTCCTGCGCGGCGGCCTGCTCTGCACTGTCCGCCGGCTGGTGGTGTACCTCGGCGACGCCGTCGTCTGCAATGCGGAACACCGCCGGACAGGTGGCTTCACACAGGCCGCACGAGATGCAGCCCCCGCGGTCGATATTGACTTGCATAGATAGACACTCCTTTCTGTGTAAAGGAGTATGCACAGCCTGCGCGGTAATTATAACCGATTCGCGTTTTTCAGTGTATAAACTGCGCCGCCGATGAGCACGCCGGTGAGCCCCAGCATACCCATCGTCAATACCTGCGGCAGGCCGTACAGCCCGTTATCAGCAAAAATTTTAGAAGCTGCGATTTGCGCGGCAAACAGGATCAGACCGATGCCGAGCGTCAGCCACGCCCGCAGGCGGATCTGCCGCTTGACCTGTTCCCTCTCCTGTGCCGCCAGTTCGGAGACTGCCGCAACCGTCTGGTCGGGGGTTTGCTCTGCAAGGCCGAGCAGAGCAGCGGCCGACGTGCCCAGCGCAGCGGCGAGCGGCTCGATCAGCCCGAGGTCGGGGAAGTTCAGGCCGCGCTCCCATTTGCTGACCGCCTTGTCCGTAACATGCAGCTGTTCCGCCAGCTGCTTCTGGGTCCAGCCCTTTTGCTGCCGCAGCGCGGCAATGCGTTTTCCGGTAGCTGCTGCATCCATAGCCGATCCCCTCCTTTGCGTTTTTCTGCTTTCAGTATAGCAGAATCGGGGACGCTGCGCACCCGACAAAAAGTAGAGCCGCCCGTTTGGGCAAAAAAACGCCCGCGCAGAGGCAAATCCCCTGCGCGGGCGGCTGCAAATCAGATCTCGCCGCACATGATGGCGGCCAGCGCGTCCTCGGTCGTGCGGCTGCCGAGCGACACCGCGCCCATCGCCTCGGCGCGGCGGCCGACCTCGTATTTGTGCAGGTCCACCCCGCCCTCGGTGCACTGAGTCGTGAGGTAGACCCGCGTGCCGCTCCCGATCAGGGCGCGCACCGCGTCCTCCAGCCGGGCCGGGACGCCGCCCGCGCCGAACGCCTCCAGGATGACCCTGGGATAGCCGTGCAAGGCGGAGAAAAAGCTGGGCTCGAGGTCGGGCGTCAGCTTGATCACCAGCACATGCGGGTCGATCGTGTCCACAAAAGACGGCTCCCCTGCCGCCTGCGGCGGCGCCTCCCAGCGAATCCGCCCGGTTTCGTCGATGGTGCCCGCGGGCGGGGCGCCCACGGAGAGGAAGGCGTCCGCCTCGGACGAGTGCCGCTTGAACACGTGATTGCCCGGTATGATCTTGCCGTGCGCCACGGCGAACACGCCCGCGCGGCCCGCCGCCGCGGCGCGGAACGCATCCAGCAGGTTGCGCGGCGCGTCCGAGCCGGGTGCGCCCATCGGCAGCATCGACCCGGTCAGCACGACCGGCCTGTCCGTGCCCGGCAGCATGTGGTGCAGCAGCGCCGCGGTGTAGGCGAGGGTATCCGTGCCGTGTGCGATGACAAAGCCGTCATACCGGCTGCGGTTTTCCCATACCGTGCGGGCGATCGCCGCGCGGTCGGCGGCGGTCATGTCGGTCGAGTCCAGATGCATCAGGTCGCAGACCGTGACCGTGCATAAATCCCCCAGCCCGGGCAGGAGCGAGAGCAGCTCCGCGCCGGTCAATGTGGGCGAAAGCCCGTTTTCCGTCTCGCGGCAGGCGATCGTCCCGCCGGTTGCAATGAGCAGCACCTGTTTCATTCCATCAGCTCCTTGTCCGCGCCCGGATGTGCGTTTACTCAATAGAAAATGGCCGCAGGAACGGCCATTTTGGTTAAGGCAACACCGCACAATTGCGTCTGCGGCGCTTTGCGGAAATTTTGCCCCCGGATTTTGTTGCGTTTCCTTGCAATACATCAAGTATTGCTGCGAAAACGCGCCGCATCCGGATGCAAAATATTCTCGCAGATCGCTCTTGCTCAATTATGCGGTATTGCCTTAAAGCGTTGTGACGCCCGGGCGTGCCGCCCGGCGCGCAAACCTCAGTCAAAGATCGAAAACTCGATCTCCTCGAGCGAATAGCTGTCCTCCAGGATCATCGGCGCGCGCAGGTTGTGGTCTGCGAGCGAGGCGGGCAGGTGGGCAAGGCTCAGGTGCAGTTCGCTGCCGCCGCCCTCGCGCGGGGAGAGCAGCAGGCTGCCGCCGTGCACCTGCGCGATGCGCTGCGCAAGCGGCAGGCCGAGGCCGAGCGAGGCGCCCTGCCGGTTGATCGAAAGGTAGTCCTCGAGCGAGGAGGCGCGCTGCCAGCCGGTCAGCAGGGTGTGGAACAGCTCTGCATCCAGCCCGGGGCCGCGGTCCGCGACCGTGATGGTATAAAACGCGCCGTCGTCGGTCAGGATGATACGGATATCGCCGTCCGCCGGCGTGACGCGCAGCGCGTTCGAAAGCAGGTTGTACAGAGCGGTGCGCACCAGCCTGGGCTCGGCCAGCGCAAGACAGCTGTCCGGCGCCTGTACGTCGATCTGCCGGACGCCCGCCGAGCGCGCGCTTTCGGCAGCGCTCTGCGCCGCATCGCGGCAGAGCGCCGAAAGGTCGTCATAGTGCAGCCGAAGCTGCTCGGTGAGCGGCGGATCGTGCAGGAAATCCGAATGGGTCAGCAGGCGGTGCAGCCGCAGGCATTCCCGCCGCAGGTGCGCGGCGAGCTCCGGATCCTCCACCTGCTCGGCATCCGCGAGCAGCGAACCCAGGTACTGCACGCTTTTCGCGTGGATGACGCGCAGGCTGCCGTCGTAAGAGGCGCGGTCCTCGCGGAGGAATGCCAGCAGCGCGCCGTCCCGGTGCGGCAGGATCTCCAGCCGGTAGACGGTGCCGTCCAGCTCTTCATATACGGTTTGCGGTGTGCGCACGGACAGACAGGTCTGCAGCGCATCGGCCGCAGCGTCGCTCAGCACCTGGTCGGCCCGCTCCATCGGATGCAGGCCGGTCAGCTGCCGCGCGGCTTCGTTGCAGTTTTCCATGTGCAGCGACGGCCCCACGGTGATGAGCGCAGCGTCGCGCAGCGCGGTGCGTGAGAGCAGCGCGCGCAGCGCCGAATCTTCCAGATCGGTGAAGAAATTTTCTGCCATCTCTATCCTCCAAACCATCCGGCATTTTCTCTTTGCAGGTATAAGGCCGGCCCGAGGCTGAAATACTATATTTTGTGGGATGTGTTTATTATACCACCAGACGGGACTGTATTGCAAAGAAAATTGTACAAAAAGGCCGCTGCTAATGACAAAAAATTCACAAATATTACACCTTGCGGCAGACAGCCCAGTTAGTGTATAATAAAACCATCGACAGAGACTTGATTAAACATTTTGAGGAGGAAACTTGCAAATGGCTATCAAAGTAGGCATCAATGGTTTTGGCCGCATCGGCCGCATGGTTTTCCGCGCTGGTCTGAAGAACCCGAACATCGAGTTCGTAGCGGTAAACGACCCCTTCATGACCCCGGATTACATGGCGTACATGCTCAAGTACGACACCATGCACGGCCGTTATGACGGTACCATCGAATATGACGACAACTCCATCACGGTTGACGGCAAGAAGGTCCAGTTCTTCGCTGAGATGGACCCGAAGAACATCCCGTGGGGCAAGGTTGGCGCTGATTACGTTGTTGAGTCCACCGGCGTTTTCCTGACCAAGGAGAAGGCACAGGCGCACATCGACGGCGGCGCGAAGAAGGTCATCATGTCCGCTCCGTCCAAGGACGACACCCCGATGTTCGTTATGGGCGTTAACCAGGACACCTACACCAAGGACATGACCTTTGTTTCCAACGCTTCCTGCACCACCAACTGCCTGGCTCCGATCGCCAAGGTTCTGGACGAGGCGTTCGGCATTACCGAGGGCCTGATGACCACCGTACACTCCGCTACCGGCACTCAGAAGGTTGTTGACGGCCCGTCCAAGAAGGACTGGCGCGGCGGCCGTGCGGCTTGCGGCAACATCATCCCGTCCTCCACTGGCGCTGCTAAGGCGGTAGGCAAGGTTTACCCGAAGCTGAACGGCAAGCTGACCGGTATGTCCATGCGCGTTCCGACTCTGGACGTTTCGGTTGTTGACCTGACCTGCAACCTCGCTAAGCCGGCGACCTACGACGAGATCTGCGCTGCGATGAAGAAGGCTTCTGAGACCCCGATGAGCGAGGGCGGCCTGCAGGGCGTTCTGGGCTACACCGACGAGGATGTTGTTTCTTCCGACTTCCTGGGCGATGCCCGCACCTCCATCTTCGACGCCAAGGCCGGCATCCAGCTGACCGACACCTTCGTTAAGGTTGTTTCCTGGTACGACAACGAGTGGGGCTACTCCAACAAGCTGCTGATGCTCATCGAGCACATGGCTGAGGTTGACAACAAGTAAGTTTAACCCTCAAAAGAATATAAAATGCGTCCCCCGAAGGGGACGCATTTTTTCGTCTGTTCGGAAAACTTTGTTTTTCGAACAGACTCTCGATCGGAACCACGCTTCCGATCGAATCTGCCGATGGCTGCGCGCGCCCTGCGGGCACACTTGCCCTCGGTTTGTATAAAAACCGAGATACATGGCCCAGGCCACCTTCTCTTGGCCTTCGGCCAATTCACCTTGTGCTCCCGGTTTTTATGGAAATTGCGGCTTGCCGCAATTTCCTATTTTGATACGCGCTGCGCGCGATTTTGCGATACAAACCGATCAAAAGGGTGCGAAAACGCACCCTTTTGTATCGGAATTTCGATTGGAACTGTAGTTTCAATCGAGAGGCGGTCCGTCAGCCGATCATATGACCGACGTTGTGCGCCGCCTTGTGCATCGCGTGCTCGGCCTTGTTCGCCGCGTGCTGCGCGCTGCGCCGCACCGAGGGGTTCATCATCGCCCCTGCCGCCATCATCGAGACCACCGCGCCCGCGACCGCACCGGTCGCAATGCCCGAAATAAAGGGAGATACATGCATAATTTGTCCGCCGCCTTTCCAAAATAATCGTACTGCGGCCGGAACAGGCCCTGCGCCGCGCTTTGCCGCTTTTTTGCGCCGTCGCTTGCCGCGCTTTTCGGGCAGGCATCCGCCCGCCGCCGCGGGATGGCGCAAAACCGCCGCAAAACCGTCCTGCCTGTTTCCGCCGCGCTGTTAGTGTACCCCGATCCGGGCGGAGATTTGCATCTGTGCGGCGGCAACAAAAATTACAAGAAAAAACAAATTTATTTTGCCCAATCGACTGTTTACAAAACCTGCCGCATACGATATAATATATGCAACAATCCGCCTTTAACTGCGGCCCGTGAGCCGCCAAGGCAGAAAACAGTGCATACGCCGTCAGCCGCGGAATGGGGGACAGGTGTAGTTTCAGGTACGGCTTTCTGCTTGTGTTTTGCGGAAAGCTGCTTTTTTTGCAAATTTTTCCGATGGGAGGTGGCAGGATGGCCGAACAAAAGGCCGCCATCATGGATGCGGACGGTGTGCGCCGCGCGCTGACCCGCATTGCGTTTGAGATCATCGAAAAAAACAAGGGCAT
>USLE01000077.1 GCA_900555465.1 uncultured Butyricicoccus sp. | reverse complement strand
GCTCGGCAGCGCGCTGCACGAGTCCGTCCGCCGCCCGCGTCTGCCGCAGCAGCAGCGCGACGCACAGCGTACCCATGAAGTTGCCTGCAAGCGTCATCAGCAGCTGCACGGCGTAGGTCAAGCCGTTACGGCACAGCCAGCCGACCTTGCCGGTGAACAGCCACAGCCGCATGGATACGACAAAAAACAGCCCGATGCTGAAAAAACAGGCGCCGAGCACCCGGTTTTCGATGGATAAATTCACCGTGCCGCCGATGGAGATCAGTACCCCGGCCAGCACGCCGGAAAGCGCCGTGCCCAGCGCGGCCCTTGCTGTGAGTCGGTCAGCCATTGTTTTGTAACCCCTTCTGTCAAAAAGTATGGTTTTATTATAGCAAAGCCGCAGAGAAAACACAATCCGCATGCAGTTTGTATCGACCGGCTTGACGGCATCTGGGATAAAGTTACGGGTCGGCCCTTGTTTTTGTGGCCGGATAGGAAAATTGCCGCGAAATGCAAAAGAAAAGCCGCCCGGTGCGGGGCGGCGGCAGTTATGCGTTGCTGTCTGCGCCGGGAGAGCGGCGCAACATATACAAAAACCGCACCCGGGCAACGGGTGCGGTTGTATTCTGAAGGGCCTGTCCCGCGGCCGTGCTCATTCGCGCGAGACCAGATAGATCACAAAAAAGCCGGAAAGGAGTGTGATCACGCAGACCAGCCATTGACTGACCGGCGGTACGCCGGGGAACACCTCGAGCACAGAGGCCAGCATGAATCCAAGGATGATCAGATAGGTTGCGCGCGGATGGCGGTGCATCAGTTGGTCGAGCAGCTTTGTGGTCACGATAATGCCGATGCAGAGGCCGATGAGCAGCGGCAGGAGAAACGTGATCTGCAGTCCGCTGATCGCTTGCATCGTGCTGTCATACAGATTGAACATCAGCAGCAGGTAGGAAACACTGATGCCCGGCAGGACCAGCGCCGCTGCGGCTACTATGCCTGCGACCACCAGATAAAGCGGCTGTGCGCTCTGTCCCGCGCCGCCGTGCGGCCCGGCAGAGGCCAGGCTGACCAGAAAGACCGCACCGATGCCGATCGCGATATAAACGGGGATATGCCAGGAAAACCCGGAAATTTGCGCTTTTCGGTAGATCATAGGGACGCAGCCCACGACCGCACCGATAAAAAAGAACTGGGTTGGATAGGGGAAGACCTCCAGCAGATGCAGCAGGGGGCGCGCGATGATCAGCATCCCCAGCCCTGCGCCGATGCAGAACCAGAGCAGGAAGAAAAAGTTCTTTTTCATATCCTTCCGGAAATTGCTGACCGCCATGATCAGTTTGTCATAGATCCCCATCATCATTGCCATAGACCCGCCGCTTACCCCGGGGATGAGCATGGTCCCGCCGATGACGGCACCTTTTGCCGCGGTCAAGAATAATTCCTTCATTGTGCCGGTACTCCTTTTATCATTCGTCTGCCGGATCAAGGGGCAGACAATGCCTCTCAGCTTGGCGCGCGATGGATGCGCGGCTGCGCACGAGGGATTTTAATCTAACATAGCACACAAGCAGGCTGTCCGTCAACACGCATTTTGCTGCCGGGATGAGCGATTCCGATGAGGAATATGTCGATCTGCGCTTATTATGAAGGACGAAACGGCAGGGACGGAACCTCTGTCTTGCGCCACTTTATTCCGGTTTGCACTGGTTTCCGGATAAAAGTACGGGATGAAAATGACAGGCCTATCACTCGCGGATATCACACAGCCCGGAGCAAATTAACAATCCTGAAACAAAACACAAACATTTCGTCAACACATCTCCTGTATGATAAGTCCCAGACAGAAAACAGCCGGAGGGGGGAGGCGCCATGCAGCGGATCTGGACCATCGCAAAGAAGATACTGTTCCCGGGATGGAAATGGGCGTTGCCGCTGGCTGCCCTCAGTGCGGCCGCGCTGTTTTTCGTGTTTACCCGTGGATTGCAGGAATCCCCAGCCGCCTATGCGGCCTACCCGGTCTCCTGCTATGCGCTGATCGCGTTGACAGAGGCCGCGGTCCGCACCGGCCGGTCGGTCTGGCGGCGCGTTTCCGCTGTGCCGCTGGTGGAGCGCTGGCGGCGGGACGGCTATTTCCGTGTGCACTGGGGGCTTGTGCTTTCCCTTTTGGTCAATTTATGCTATGCTGGACTGAGAATAGTGTGCGCTGTACGGTATGCCTCGTTCTGGGACGGAGCGCTGGGCTTTTACTATGTCCTGCTGTGCGCGCTGCGCATTTATCTGATCCGCCGTATGCCGGACGGCAGCGGCGGCGTGCCGTATGCCGCCGAGCTGCGCACCTACCGCAACGCCGGCTGGCTGCTCATGGGGCTGGGGCTGGCGCTGACCGGGATCGCGGTGCAGATCGTGCAGGACGGGCAGGGCTACAACTATCCCGGCACGCTGATTTACGCCACGGCTGCGTATTCGTTCTACTGCCTGACGATGGCAGTGATCAACGCAGTCAAATACCGGAAGTTCCGCAGCCCGGTGCTGTCCGCGGCCAAGGCGGTCAGCCTGACCACAGCGCTCGTGTCCATCTTCTCGCTCGAGACCGCCATGCTGGCCCAGTTCGGCGGAGAAGCGCGGTTTCAGCAGGTGATGACCGCGTCTACGGCGGCCGCCGTATGCGCGCTTGTGCTGGGGATCGCGTTATATATGGTGCTTTCCGCCGGGCGGAAGCGCAAACAACTGTAGGGAGGAAATGTGCATGGTCCATATTCTCGTACTCGAGGATGACGCCAAGCTCAACCAGATCGTCTGCACCTATTTAAATGACTGCGGGTTCGCAGCAAAGGGGTTTCTGAACGCGGACGACGCTTATGACGAGCTGTACAATAGCCTGTATGATCTCATCATCTCGGATATCATGATGCCGGGGACAGACGGCTTTGCTTTTACCCGGAACGTCCGGCAGGTGAATGAGCATATCCCGATCCTGTTCATGTCCGCGCGGGACGACCTGCCCGCCAAGCAGAAGGGGTTCCAGCTCGGCATTGACGATTATATGGTCAAGCCCATTGAGCTGGACGAGCTGCAGCTCCGCGTGCGCGCCCTGCTGCGCCGCGCCAACATCGAGATGGAGCGCAAACTCACCGTCGGCAACCTGCGGCTGGATGCGGACGGCATGACTGCGGAGATCGACGGCGAGGAGATCGCGGTCACCACCCGCGAGTTCAACATCCTGTACAAGCTGCTCTCCTATCCGAAAAAGACCTTCACCCGCGCGCAGCTGATGGACGAATTCTGGGGCGTGGACAGCGACGCCAGCCTGCGGGCGGTGGACGTTTATATCACAAAGCTGCGGGACAAGTTCTCCTCCTGCGATGGGTTCGAGATCAAAACCGTGCGCGGGCTGGGATACAAGGCGGTGCTCAAATGAAGCGCATACAGATCGAGCGCTACGGTCCGGTCCGGACCAGCCGCTTCCCGCTGTCCATTTTCGGCCTCGTGCTGGGCGGGCTGCTGCTGACCTCCGGCGTGCACGTCGGGCTGATCATCCTGACGAACACGCTGGCGCTGAACGATATTGTGCAGACCATTGTCCCGTTGGTATACTGGATCGGTATGTCGGTGCTGGTTACCGCGCTGATTGTCCATACGACCAAAAACACTTTTGAAAAGCCGGTGCAGGAACTGGGCGCCGCAACGCGCAAGGTGGCGGAAGGGGATTTCTCGGTCTATGTCCCGCCCATGCACACAGCGGACCAGCTGGATTATCTGGATGTGATGATCCTGGACTTCAACAAGATGGTGGCCGAACTGGGCAGCATCGAGACGCTCAAGACCGACTTTTTCTCCAATGTGTCGCATGAGATCAAAACGCCGCTTGCGGTCATCCAGAACACGGCGCAGCTGCTGCGGAGCGAAAATCTGTCGGATGCGCAGCGCGCCGAATACGCGGAGACCATTGAGCGGTATGCCCGCCGCCTGTCCGACCTGATCGCCAACATCCTCAAGCTCAACAAGCTGGAAAAGCAGGCCATCCAGCCGAAGCCCGAGCCATATGATCTGTGCGCCCAGCTGGCGGAGTGCGCCCTGCTGTTCGAGCAGCGCTGGGAGGAAAAAGGCATCGAATTTGAAGCTGCGCTCGAGGACCAGACGGTGATCCAGGCGGACGCGAGCCTGCTCGAGCTGGTGTGGAACAACCTGCTGTCCAACGCGGTCAAGTTCACCGAACCGGGCGGCACGGTCACGCTGCGCCAGACCTCTGCAGCGGACAGCGTGGAGGTGTCGGTTTCGGATACCGGCTGCGGCATGGATGAGAATACGCTCGCGCATATTTTCGATAAATTCTATCAGGGGGACACGTCCCACGCCACCGAAGGCAACGGGCTGGGGCTGGCGCTGGTGCTGCGCATCCTGCGGATGATGGGCGGCTCGATCACGGTATCCAGCGAGCCGGGACAGGGCAGCACGTTTACCGTGCGCCTGCCCGTCCGGCCGGCGCAATAAAGACTGGAAAAGGAGCAATACGCGATGAGTGAGATCCGGGAGGACGGCAGATCCTTTGTCGGTTATGAATACAAGGAGATCCCCGCGGAAGGGGATAAGGCGTCTTTTTATTTGGACTGCTACGAGAGCTTCGGCTGGGTGCCGGATGAGCACGGCAGGGAGGAATCCGGCCGCGGCAAAGGCAGGCTGGTGCTCAAGCGGGACCGCAAGATCATCAACAAGGCTGAATTGACCCGCCTGCAGCGGCATTTCGAGGCCTGCGTGAAGGAGCTGGATGCGCTGGAGCGCTCGAAAACCGCCAAAGCCAGCGTGTGCGCCATCGTGGTGGGGCTGATCGGGACAGCGTTCATGGCAGGCTCGACCTTCGCCGTCACCCATACGCCGCCGCTGGTCCTGCTGTCCATCGTGCTGGCGGTGCCGGGCTTTATCGGCTGGATCGTGCCTATCTTTCTGTACCGGTGGATGGTGGGCCGCCGGACCCAAATCGTCGACGAGCTGAAAGAACGGAAATACGATGAGATCTATGAGATCTGCGAAAAAGGGCATCAGCTGCTGCTGTGAGAAAAGCTGCCTCCGCAACCGGCGGAGGCAGCTTTTTTGTATATTCTTTGCGGTTTTAAAGGGAATTTAATATTTCTGCAACAAAACAGAAGCAATCCGCAAATAATTGCGGCGTATGATACACCTGTAAACAAAAAGACCGCAAGGTGTAGTAAAGGAGTGTATCAGATGAGCGAATACAGGCTCAAAACCCCGCAGAAGGTGGAGAAAGCCGCCGTCGGGACCTATCGGAAAATCGAGGACACGGTGGTCGGCGCCTACAAAAAGGTCGAAGAAACCGTGGTCGGCGCGTATCAGAAGGTAGAGGACGGCGTCGTGGGCAGTTCCAAAAAGGTAGAGCAGAAATTTGCGTCTGCCTTTTTGGAAAAGACAGACAGCCGCGCGCAGGACGGAAGATGACCGCCGCGCAGTTACCGTGAACAACGATGGAACAACAGAAAGGAATGGACAAATTATGAAAAAGAGCAGTATTGCTGTGATCTCTATCTTCGGCACCGTGGGCGGGCTTTTGCTGGCCATCGGTATGTGCATGTGCCTGCTTCCAGAATGGAACGCATTCGCCCCGGGCGTAGTGCTGGCCGCCATCGGCGCGGCCGCGCTGCTGGTCGTCTGGATCGTTTACCGCATGACCTCCGGCAAGGGTGCGCCGCGCTTCACCGGCCTGCATGCCGTGTCGGCGCTGCTCGGCCTTGTGGGTGCGCTGGCGCTGGGCATCGGTTTGGTCAACTGCCTGCAGGTTGTCACCACCTTCGGGCTGGCAGTCGGCATCGCGGGCATTGTGCTGCTGCTCCTTTCGCTGCTCGTGTGGCGGAAGGCAGCCGGCAAACAGGCGATCTCGTTTAACGGCAGAAAGCTGCTGGCGTACGCCATCGGCATTGTGGGCGCGCTGGTGCTGGGCGTGGGCATGTGCCTGACGATGGTCTGGGGGACATCTTACCTGATCCCGGGCATTCTGGTTGGCTGCGCCGGTCTGCTGATCTGCGTGCTCAACGCGGCGCTCCGGCTGGTCAAAGCAGCCTGATGCGAACCTCCCGCCTGGTTCAGAACGGCCAGTAAAACCATAAATATGCTATGTATCTGCCCGCCGGCGCCATGCACATAGAATCTGAAAATTCACATTTTGTAAACAGAATAGAAAAACTTTACAAACATTTATCTGATAAAGTAAAAGCATCAAAGCAATCCCCTCAACAGTCCAAGCAAGGAGGAATTACCATGAAAAGAACTGTAACCATCGCAGCGGCAGTCACTGCCGGCATTGCAGCGGTCTCGGCAGCCGCAGCCGCTGTGCTGCATATCCGCAAGCGCTCCTATACCTGACCGCCGCGCTGCGGCGCCGAACAAACCAAAAGCCGCCCGCGGTAAAAACCGCGGACGGCTTGCTTTTTTATACCCTGGTTCAGATCTGCGAGGTAAATACCTGATAGCCCTGCCGGCTCATCTCGTCCAGCAGGCGCTTGGCGTGCTCTACGCCGCCGACTTCGCACACGACCTGAATGATCGCTTCGCCGATATCCAGATCGGCCTGCACGCGGTCGTGCTGGAAGCGGATGATATTGGCGTTCTGCTCCGCAACCAGATGCGCAAAGCGCTCGAGCGCGCCAAACAGGTCGTTGAG